>NZ_JBHUEM010000012.1:0-18888 GCF_042680805.1 Bacillus salitolerans
AGACCATCATACACACTCTTCCATAAAAAAGGGAAGTCCTTAACTGGAAAAAAGTGTTGCATTTTATCAAGCAAAAACTGTGTCAACTCTTTCAAGCGGTCACAGATGTAGGTGATGAAAGATTAGTTGCATTTTTAAGCAATAACAATCCTGCTTATTCTCACTTTGAAAAAGACAAATACGGTAATTATGATTGGAAGTCTGCTGAAAAAAGAGGAGGCGCTCTTTCTCATTTTTTAATCCGATCAAGAAAAGGTATAGATGATGGATATGTCAATCTAATTTTCCTCACAATTACAACCAAAGATAACGAAATTTCGAAAATGGAGTTAGGTGCTAATGAACACGTATTCGTTGAAGAGTTTGAACTACACAAAAATGCTGCAATTTGGACAGAGCTACCTAAGGAGAAAGAAATTACGTATAAATATAAATATTACGATATGGATGGGAAGTTAATTGAAAATAATTAGCGATCGGGGCAATGATTGGAAATGTGGCTTTAGTTTTTGAGCCTTTTCTTTATTTAATAAAGGAGCAGCATTCCTGTAAAAAATAAACCGTGCCTGTGAAGAATTGTACTTAATAGTAACGGGAACAATTCTGTAATAAGCAAAAGAAGATCAGCAGTTGCCGGTCTACCTTTATTGATGAGGAAGGAAAAGGTATGGACCATTATTGAAGTAAACAGTAGGAATGTTAAATCCAACGTAGGGTGGTGTAGATTTGAATTACGTTATAATATCACTTTCTTTATTGGTTTCAACAATCACATCTGTTCTACTATTAAAAAAGAAAAACAATAAAGGATGTAGTATGTTAACTGCTTTTTGTCTAAACGTACTAATCTTAGTCATAGCAACGTGGACTTTTTATAGTATGGATGATGAAGCTAGGACTTTTGGTTTCGGGCATTCCGGTTTATATGTATTGATATTTGCTATCCCAGTAATAACTTGGATAAATTTTTTAATACTTCAATTTGTCAATAATAAGGAAATAACAGTTTAAACTTAGGTCGGTTACTTCCTGCAGAAACCGTGAGATTGTAAGTGTGGGTGAATACGAGGGGGATGAATATGTCTGAAAATAAGATATGGGTGGATTTTGAAAACGATGAAAACAATATTTGAAAAAATAATATACTTTAGTTTTACTCTGTTCATTTTTATTGTTTTATGGAAAGTAACCGGTGAATTATGGGAAGCATTTATTCCTTGGAATTATAAAACTGATCTATTAGGAATATTTGTAGTAGCACCTTTACTAATAGCAGTTTCATTTATGTTATCTAGTTTGTGTTTCAAAGTTATCAGGGAGACTAAATAAAAAATTAGATTTTGAATATTAAAGGGGGCTAATCTTCAAGAAGGAGATTGGCTTTTTTTTCCTTGAAGTAAGAAGCAGTTTACTTCAACAAGCTAATTGATTATACTAATTTAGAAATTTTCTGGATGGAGGAATAATTAGTACCAAAGGATAAGATGTTGGAAATTGCCAAGTCAATGAAATAGCTTATTTAGTTAACAGGGCGAGTGCTCAATTAGAGCAGTCGCTTCTTATGTTAATTGAGCAGGATAAGTTAAACAATGTTCGGTTAAAATTGATCCGAGGTGATAAATGTGGCAAACTCAAATGAAGGTTATTTAAATGTGATAGGTTTAGAGGGAGATACAAGAGAAAAAGCTAAATTAAAGGTTTTGATTGATAATCCGTCTGGAAAAGTTAATAAAGAAATCTTGTTAAAGATATATAATTATATTAAAGAGGTTTATGGAACAGATAAGTGTTCAGTTCTTTGGTGGGAATGGAATGAACAACCTACTCCTTCTATAAAAATCATAACAATATATAATAATATTCAATTCCTGCAAGATTTATGGGAGAGAATTGCAGGCAACTACCTGATATTTTTACCAGTCCAATTTGATTTAAAAAAATTTAAACAAAAGGAGAAGGATGAAGAAGAGTTTATTGGTATGTGTTTAATCAAGTATTATCATTTAATAGTAAAATCACCAGATGGATATGAAGTATTATATTTAACCTTGAATAATGAGAGTTAAGCCGATTTACTTCAGCTGAACGGGGGCGTATCTAAAATAAGCAGATACACATTTTTTTATGCGGGAGTTATTCATCTTGTTGTTTCCTTATAATTTATTTCAATTATCTGTTTTGTTTCATTATTAAATGTAATATCAACAAATACTCCGAATTCTTTACTATCATTTTTTAGCCAAAGTTTAAATTTTTCAATTGAGTATTCCGTCTCCTTTTCTCTTCCGATGTAAAGGTAATCAATAATATCAGCTTTAGGATATTTTTCTTTTGTCTTTTCCATAGCTATTTGCCCCCATTTAGCATAAGGGGGAACTTCTTGTTCAGCTCTTGTAACAGTAGAAGTGTTAAGATTTATAAAATCTACAAACAAGAATAAGACAAAAAGTAACAGCAAGGATATAAATGCTTTCATTTTTTTAAACCTCTTTTTTTAATTAGTTTTTTCCAGAATGTTAAGGGTTATTCATCGAATGCTTCTTCAACTACCATGAAATATAAAATTCTTTGGTGGAGAAGAAATGCTTACTTGTTCTGCAACTTCTCTATCAAGATTTGCGATTTGCTCTGCTAGGAAGTCCATATGAGTAAGGATAGTCTTAAGCATCATTCTTGATAAAAACTAATATATCCTTCTAGTGCTAACTCAAGTTCAGCTCTATTCTTTTTATAAATGTTTCTAGCCATGCCTGCCAGCTTAATAGGGTCATCTTCTCCATCAGCTATCGCTCGAAGCATCAACATAGAGGAAACTCCATTTTTCTCTTACACAACAGAACCTAATTTGATATTGGCTCCTTCTAGAACTTTTTGAAGGCGATTTTGCCCCCTCGTGTTCTCTTCAATCCATACTTCGGTGATAACGAACCAACTCTCTTAAATCTCGTTGATTACGATCAGGGATAAAACTGGCTTTTAATAAGCCGTAACGTAATAGTTTCGCAATCCATTCTGTATCATTAATAGCTATCCTACGTCCTGTAACAAACTTAATGTGTTGAGCGTTGATAACTAGAAACTCAATATTTTCACTTACCAGTAAGCACAATAGGCTCCCAGTAAACACTCGTACTCATCCATCGCAACGTGAGTAACCCATGTTCCTTAATACAGTCTTATAGCTCCAACAAAAACACAGTTGAAAAGGTTTTAATCTCCTTTCAATTTGGTGTAAGAATGCATGCAGTTATAGAATCTTTATCAAGATCCATACCGCAAGCTAGTTCTATTATTACTTCCCATGTTCATCTACCTTTCTGCCACTTGGAATGGAGGCTGGTTCCAACAACCAGAATATGATTAATCAACCATGAGTGCTTCCGGAAGGGCTACAGTCAGTGGTGCACCTCCGTCGAGGAATATAGCCTTTAAACATGATGATAATTGAGTAGGCTGGTGCCTTTTAGAATAATGCAATCATAGATAAATCAATGCCCGAACATGTCAATAGCCTCGATAAAGCATTAAAAAGAAAGTATGGATTAGATAATATGAATGAGCCTCTAAAGAGTAATTATTCATTTCCTAAAAGACTTTAGCAAATGAATATTGTCTAATGAAATAAAAATTTAGGAAAAATAATCTTAGGTTAATTTAACTATAAAACAGATTACATCTCAAATGGTTGCTATAACAACTAGTTATAATTGACAAGAAAAAACAGTGTTAATAAAAATTATTAAAGTAGATACTAAAAGAATCTTAAGCACATTCATATTATCGAAAGGAATGATATAAATTGACAAAAGTTTTATATATTACTGCTCATCCACATAACGAAACTTTTTCTTATAAGTGTATGGCAGTTGCTAAGGCTTTTATTAAACATATAAGGGAGTAAATCCTAGCCATAAGGTAGTCATATTGATTTTTATAAAGATAACATACCTCAGATTGACGTGAATGGATTTAGTGGATGGGAAAAATTGCGATCAGGAACTGCTTTTGATGAATTTATTCTCTGAAGGGGCAGCTAGCTGCTGCAATGGAAATAGGGCATGCCATAGATGCAATTATGCAATTCTTTGGTGTTCCATCATTTGAAGGTTTATTTGTTGAATGCCATGCAGCGATGCCTGATAAAGCAGAAGAAATTAAGGAAAATGCTTCGCAAGAGCAAAAGACTTAGCTTTTTAAATTTTATTTTTGAATTCATTAAAATATATGATCACTTTTTCAGAAAGGGAGATTAAATATGAAAGAGAGTCAAATCGAAGTACATGCAATTATAAATGGTGAAAAAGTAAAGTCTGAAAAGAAACAACCTCGCGAAAACCCAACACGTCCTGATGAGGTAGTTGGTTATGCACCAGTAAATACACGAGAAGAAGCTATTCAAGCAATTGATGCTGCTCATCATGCATTTCCTGCTTGGACGGAAACTCCTATGGATGAACGCATTGAAAGAATGAGAAAAGCCATACAAAAAATAAAAGATGCAACTCCAGAAATTTCAGAATTATTATCAAGGGAACATGGAAAGCCACTTTATGATTCCGAGGGTGAAATAGGAGTATCTCTAATGTGGATGGAGTTTGCTTGTGATAATGCTAAGGAAGTATTAAAGGATGAGGTACAGGAGCATGATATCGGGAAAACAATAATTGCTCGTGATGGAATAGGTGTTGTTTCAGCAATTACACCATGGAATTATCCTTTATCTTTGTCTACGATTAAGATTGCTCCAGCTCTTTTAGCAGGAAATACAATGGTATTAAAGCCAAGCCCACTAGCACCTTTAGCGGTTAGTAAAGTAGTGGAAATGATCGCAGATGAATTTCCGAAAGGTGTCCTAAATCTTGTTCACGGTGAATCAGATGTGGGTGTTGAATTAACATCTAATCCGAAAGTTGCCAAGATTGCTTTTACTGGTGGAACGGAAACGGCGAAGCATATCATGAAGGCGGCAGCTGATACAATTAAACATATGACATTAGAATTAGGTGGGAATGATGCAGCTATTATTTTAAAAGATTTCGATGTCAATGACGAAAGAGCGATGCGTCGTCTCGTTATTTCGAATTTTTTAACAGCTGGCCAAATTTGTATGATTGCAAAAAGAATTTATGTAGATCGATCCATTTATGATCAGTTTGTAGAAAAATATATTGAAGCAGCAAATAAGTGGATCCGCGTCGGTGATCCATTCAATAAGGATGTTACGATTGGTCCAGTAAACAATAAAAGACAAGTTGAATATGTTAAAGGATTAGTTGATGATGCAGAAAGAAAAGGGGCTAAGGTTGTTAAATTAGGACGAATTCTGGACGAGGATGTATATAATAAAGGTTATTTTATGCAGCCAACCGTTGTATTAGGTGCGGATTATAATGATCCAATTGTCGTAGAGGAGCAGTTTGGTCCAACCGTACCAATCCTACCTTTTGATGACGATAAGCATGCGATTGATTTAGCAAATGATAGTATATATGGGTTAACAAGCTCTGTTTGGGGAGATGAAAAACATGCCATTGAAGTAGCAAGACATATTCAAGCTGGAACAACAATGATTAATACTGCTGCAGTTCAAGGTCTTGATGTACGCTTCCCATTCGGTGGTGTTAAACAATCAGGAATAGGGCGTGAATATGGTAAAGAAGGTCTCCTAGCATACACCGATACTCATGTTATAAACATTCCTAAAAACGGTGAATTACCATATATTCCGGAGTAATTTCAATAAAATTTCGAAATCACATAAAGATAACCCAGTAATTGACTTTGCTGGGTTATTTAATGAAGGTAGTGAAGACAGTGCAAAAACCAAAACTTTGGACAAAAGATTTTATTAGTATTTCATTAGCTAGTTTTTTTATTTTCCTTATTTTTTATATGCTAATGGTTACACTGCCGATCTATATAACAGATGACTTAAATGGGAATGGACAAGACATTGGGCTAATGGCTACTGCATTTGTTATTTCTGCGATTATACTGCGCCCTTTTTCAGGCAATTGGCTAAACTCAATAGGTCAAAAGAGAACGTTGCTGATTGGTGTGACCATCTTTTTAATTGGTTCATTTTTATATTTTGGTGCAACATCGATATCACTATTATTAGCAATACGTATTCTCCATGGAAGCGGCTTTGGAATAGCAACTACCTCAACAGGAGGAATTGTTGCAAATGTTATCCCTAATGAACGACGTGGTGAAGGAATGGGATATTATGCTACCTTTATGAACCTTGCTATGGTTGTTGGCCCCTTTTTAGGTCTTACCATTGTGCATTCCGTAAGCTATTATGTCTTGTTTATTTTGTGTGGTGTCTTTTCGGTTCTTGCCATATTGTTTTCATTATTTATAAATGTGCCAGAACCTGAAAGAGAACAAAAGCCTTTAAAAAAGCAACTGAGCTTTTCGGACTTTTTTGAAAAAAAAACACTACCAATCGCGATTGTCGCCTTTACACTTTCGTTTGTCTATTCAGGTGTTCTTTCGTTCATTTCTGTTTATGCGGGACAATTAAACCTTGAAGAAGCCTCTAGTTTATTCTTTGTTGTTTATGCTACTTTCCTGTTAATTTCTAGGCCCTTTACAGGGAAATGGTTTGATCTATATGGTGAAAACGTCGTGATTTATCCATGTATCTTATTATTTGCAGCAGGAATATGGTTATTAAGTCAGGTCCAGGCTGGGTGGATGTTGTTGCTTGCTGGTGGACTTATTGGTCTTGGGTTTGGGACACTCCTCTCTGCATTTCAATCCATAGCGATTCAATCTTCACCTTCAAAAAGGGCGGGTGTTGCAACTGCTACCTTCTTTGTATTATTTGATGCAGGTTTTGCAACTGGTTCATTTCTGTTAGGTATCATAGCAACCTATATAGACTATGCTCAAATTTATATAATTTGCTCAATCTTAGTTCTCTTATCGATTGGTCTATATTATGTTCTGCATGGAAGAAAAGTACAAAGAAGGAATATTTTTATTTAATAGGTAATACTCACAGATTCTTATACAAAAAAATAACGCTGTTCCATATTAGATCATGTACAAATTATTTTTATATTGTTCAGAAAACTCGTTAATTAGGATTATTGTCTAACCTTATTTATAAACAACAAATGCAGTTACAAAGAAAATGTACAATCATTTACCTGAACATAGCTGAACAAGGTGTTTTCAAAAATAGATTAGTTACTGCGTAGTTCAACGATACATGGAATTAAACAATTTTATGAGGAGGAGCGGTCACTTTTTAGGTGATCGTTTTTTCGTATTAGACTAAATACTATGTAGTAATGTAGTTTGAGGTGGAAATGTTCATGAACAGGAGTTATTCAACATTTTAACGTGGTTAGAAAAGAGTGTTTTTTTAAAGAGATGCAAAGAAATATTTTATCTTCCTTTCACATACGGTAAGAATTAAGTTATAAAACATGATAACCGATGTACCACTAACAATTGTTATAAAGAGATGCTTTTTTTATATGGATAAGATGAAAACAACAACAAATACATCTTCTGCACAGTACAAATATACTCATAATTAAGCAATTACTAATACCCACATCATAGCGGTCGTCTTTCTTTTAAGACAAAATACTGCCCTGTATAGTTCGCATTAGCAGCCAACTTTTTAAGTGTATCCTAGAGTGAATAGAGGTTAACTTATACAGAAACTTAGAAGGAGAGCACCTTTCTTTTAGGGAATGCTCTTTTTTGATTAGAAAAAGACCTTTCGAAATATTAATTGTTAAAATAAGGATTTAATGTTAAAATGACCTTAGTCATAATATGACCAAGGTCATATTAATTAGGAGAGGTAGAAATTCGATGTTACGAGAAGAAAGAAAAAAAGAATTAAAAAAACACATTTTCTTTAAATCAATCGAACTATTTAAGGAGTATGGGTATGACAATGTTACTGTTGAAAAAATTGCATCATCTTGTGGAATTGCTAAAGGTACCTTCTTTAATTATTTTCCAAAGAAGGAACACGTATTACTGTATTTGGGGAGTTCACAAAATGAATACCTTCAAGAGGTCGTACAAAAATATAAGGATGAAAAAATTAAACAAAGACTGTTACTCATTTTTAAGGAACTCTTATCTATTTACTTGGAAAATTCAGATCTCTTAAAACTTACGTTGACAGAAACCATTCGCTCTGCTCTAAAGGATGAATCAAGAAACATAAATATATTTAAGGAAACCATGACTACTTTGATTGAAGAAGCAAAAGCAAATAAAACAATAAATACTCGCTTTGATTCGAATACGATTGCCTCTGTTCTTGTAGGAATCTATTTTAACACCCTAATTAGTTGGTCTGTAAGTCAAGATGAGAGTGTGCATATTGTCTCTATTTTTGAAAGGCAATATGAAGTGATTTGGGAAGGTATTGAAAAAGACCTAAATTAAAAGTGGAGGGATTGAGATGGAACTACTATTCATTTACTTGTCGGTTATAATCTTAGGTTTAGTAAGCGTGTTACATTTTTATTGGGTATTTGGTGGGACATGGGGAGTCCAAGCCGCCTTACCAGAAAAAGTAGAGGGTGGATCTGTATTTACTCCGAGATGGATTGAAACTTTATTTGTTGCAGTAGGATTGATTGGTGTGGCTTTTATATTATTAGCACAAAATAATTTAATTTCATTTATTACACCGAATTCCTTTACGAAATGGTCAAGTATCATACTTACCTTCATTTTTTTCCTTAGAGCAATTGGAGACTTCAAGTATATTGGTTTCACTAAGAGAATCAAAAATACTACTTTCTCAAAGTACGATACGAAACTTTACACTCCTCTGTGTTTATACTTAGCTTTAATATTTATGACTTCATGGTTATTTTAAAGAAACCTTTTCTATAAGCAATGAACAGTGGATAAGCTGAGTTTAGGGAATGAGGAGATAGGATGAAAAATAGAATCCTTATCATCGGAGCTGGAATAAGTGGATTAGCGTGTGCTCTTATGTTTGAAAAGATTGGTTATACACCAGTAATCTTTGAAAAGTCCGATTGCCTTCGACATGATGGCGGTGGTTTAACCTTATGGAACAATGCAACCGATGCACTTCAAGCAATGGGTCTATTAGAAGAGATTTACGAAAGTAGCAAAATTATATGTGAATCATCCCTTACAACATCATCAGGAAAAATACTAGCCAAAATCCCACTAGATGAGCTAGCAACTAAATATGGTACTTACACAGTAGGTATTTTAAGGTCTAACCTTCATCACATACTTGCTAGTAAGTTAAATCAAACAGAAATCAAAACAGGCTACAATCTAGTAAACCTAAAAGAGACAAATGAAGAAGTAATCGCGCATTTTGAAAATGGGCATGAAGAAGCAGGGGAGCTTTTAGTAGGAGCAGATGGGATTTATTCAGCAGTAAGAAATAAGTTATTTCCTAATCATGACTTACGCTTTAGTGGTTATGAAGCTTGGAGAGGGATTTCTTCTTATACAAACCAATATACGAAATCTGGTTTCACGTTTGAATCTTGGGGTAATGGGAAGCGGTTTGGGTTCATTCCAATGTCAGATTCCCTAGTTTATTGGTTTGCGACAAGGAATACATTGGAAAATCTGAAAGAAAGTCAGATTTCTAAAGAACAATTAATCTATTCGTTTAGAGAATTTGTCCAACCTGTTCCAGCCGTAATTGAAGTGACAAAAGGAAAGGATATCACTAGAAAATTAATCTATGATTTTAAGCCATTACAGAATTGGTCAAAAGGAAGAGTAGTGCTAATTGGCGATGCAGCACACGCTACAACACCTAATTTAGGACAGGGAGCCTGTATGGCATTAGAGGACTCAGTGGTACTTGCACAATGCTTAGAACAAGGCAAAAATCCCTTTGATGCAGTAAAGGCATTTGAAGAAAACCGTAAGGATAGAGCTAAGCTCATTGTGAATAAATCTTGGATGTATGGAAAGATTGCACAAATGGAAAATAGCCTTCTTTGTAAGGTAAGAAATTTGATAGTCAAGAATTGCCCTTCTATATACAAGAATAATAATTTTAATAAAATAGTAGGCCACAAGATTTAAATGAGAGGAATAAGGTAATTTTAGAAGCGTAGTACAAATATACTGTGCATTCAAAATTGGATGAATTTAAGGTATGTTAAGTAAAGAAGAATATGCTATAAAAATTAAATGATTTACTTTATAAACAAATATTGGTAGCTAAGTATTTTTGTGTATGTTATATTTATTGAAACACAATAGAAATAGGTGAAGAAGTCCGACATAAAAGTGGTTTGGTTTACAAAAACTTTTTTATGATTGGGAAAGAGTGGAAAATCAATTTTAGCATTCCGAATTCAAGCATCTTGTATGCTTATTCAGTATGCCAATTGATTTTTAACTCTTCGGACTTATTCACTTTTTAAAACCGCAGAGTAATCTCTGTGGTTTTTTGTGTTCTAAAAAGATAAAATTGGAGGTAATTCTTTTGAAACGGTATTTTGTTAATGATGGGGAAATCAATGTACACGTAACAGAATGGGGAAGCAAAGATAAACCTGTGATTTTTTGCTTACACGGTTTAGGTAGTACAAGTTTTAGTTTTATCGAAATTGCTGAAGAACTAAAGATTGATTACAGAATTATTTGCATTGATGCTCCTGGTCACGGTAAAACAGATATATTTAGCCGTGCAGAAAGCTATGAAATGCCTGTGTTAGCTAATTGGTTGGATAAGATAGTTGAAATATTGAAAATCAATAAGTTTTATTTTTTATCTCATTCATGGGGAAGTTTTGTTTCTTTATTCTATATACTTAATTATTCTGAGAAAGTGCTGGGGGCAATTCTAATTGACGGTGGCTACCAGACTAAAAGAAGAAGTTCCACTTCAATTGAAGAAGAAGTTGAGTATTACGAGCAGGATTTTGAAGAGTATGTAGAGACCTGGGAAGAGTTTTTGGATGTTGCGGTTTATAGGGATTCCAGAAGATCAGACTTATTAGATCTTGCAGCAAAAGATTTAGTCCTTGTAAAGGATGGTAAGTATTATTGGCACGCAAGAGGAAAGACGGCTGGTAACATTATTAGAGGTATGCATAAGGATGAAACTGAGGATATATATGAAAAGCTTCCTCATAATCTGGATATTTTATTGCTGCGTGCCACTCTCCCTAAATCACAGGATGCGTATAGGGATTTAACCTCAAGTATTTTTGAGCAAAAAACAGGAGCAACTGTAAAGTTAGTTCCAGATGTTTCTCATATGTTACATTGGGATAATCCAAAAATTGTTATTAAAGAGATAAAAGAAAGATGGTAATAATCCTTGTTGAACTGACGGCTGCAATTCTTCAATTAGGATAAAATAAGATCAGCAAATGCTGGTCTTATTTTTTATTAAGATATAACTGAAGGATTTATTAAGCATAAAAAGAAATATAATCGTAAGTGCAAAATTGGAGGTCAGTCATTGAGATGCTACCTTATTATCTCTCAGATACCTATATTCCTAAATTTTTCGAATCTTTTGCTGAACAAAATGAAGAAATAAAGGCTATAAAGCTGAATATGAAATGGGTAACAAAAAGTTAGGAAAAGGTATTGAAAAGACTGAGTTTTATCAATTTAACTGATTTTAAAAATTCTTATTCAAGTAAAAGGTGATTTGCGTCATGAAGGGTTAAGCACCCTATTTATTAAAGTAAAGTTATTAGAAGAACACAACATCAGTAATGAAGGAGAAATAATGAATCACGTACTTAAAGTAATGGGGTCAATTATTCAATAATAAAATGATTAGCTTCGGCTGGTCATTTTGTGTTTTAATGAGTTCAATGTCAAAACTGAAACAATCCAATATTTATATCCGATATATATAATGAAATTTTTAATGAAGTCTATTGTTTCCTAAACTTTCGTCAACAATATCGTTTACTTTTTCTATGCCTTGTTCTACCATTTCATCGGCAATCATTACAATGTCGGTATCGTATTTTGGATTTTTTAATACATCGAATTGAAGTTTTTCGGCATAAGGAGCTGGTCTATTCATCATGAAAGCAGAAGTAACTTCACAATATTTTTCGCGTGCTTCTAAAACACTTAATTTACCTGTTACAATATCATTCATCAAATTTAGGGCAAGGATATTAGCTGCTTCCATGTCACAACGGGAGGATACTTCACCTCTTGTTCTTTCAACAATAACACTACCATCGAATTTAGCCAGTTCGCTAAACATCTCTGGTGGTACGGTATAGTTAATACAGTTCTCAATTACATCAGTATGAGGTTGTGGGAAATCATGAGGAATTTCATCACGATAAACAATTGTACGTTTCCAAGGTCCATTATTATACCAAATTAGTCTGCTTTGAGTAGCTTCGTTAGGAGGGCCATATTGTTCAATTGTAAGATTAGCTGCTTTGTTTGACATTGAATTCCAATTATTTATTATACTTTTAACAAAGTCCATAGAAACTACATTATTCGTTGTCTTCTCAGCACCACCAAAGGTTTGTACTTTGAAATCACTCATCATAGCTGTTGCTGCTGTTTTCACTTTCTCTTCTTGTTCCAAATTTATCACCCTTTTCATTTTAGTGTTCTTAGTTTTTAATATATTTCCAAAATATATACCTGACTTTGAACTAAGAGTTGCTGTAAAGTAATTCTAAATGGATCTCTGATTTCGTTATCCCAAAAGCATCAATATATAACCTTTAGTTGAAGTATATTCTTATCAACAGATTAAACATTTCACTTTAACGATGGAAAGTGTTAAAATCAATACAACTTTCTTTAGAAAGGAGCTCGAATATGTCACTACCTTATTTAAAAGAAGCCATCAATAATGGCGATACTGAAAAGTTAATTAGATATGTAAGATTACATTTTGGAGATGGAAATGAGGATGCTGGGCGTAAGGAGATTGATAAATCTTGGATAGAAGCCCTTAAGCTGTTACTGGATTCCCCAAACACAGACCGTGAGTTTATTTATGAGACACTTGAAACGAAAGACGCGGAAACTTTGGCTCACCTGTATTTTAATCTTCATTTTTATCTATTAAAAAGATCGGGGGAATGGATACATGACGGAAACCTCTAAATCTACACAATTGCGTCCTGGACTTTGGAACACAGTAAACGAAAGATATCCTGGATCAATGATTTCAAAAGAGGACTTTATTCCACTATCGTTTTTGAACAAACCACTTTCAAAATCAAAGTTAACATTCATAAGTTCAGCAGGTGTACAACCAATGGGAACAATGCCTTTTGACACAGTTCATCCTATTGGAGACTATACATATCGGAAGGTACCTTCTCACTTAAAACCTGAGGAATTAGAAATTCATCAATTGAAATATCCAACAGTGGGGGCAAACCAAGATATTAATGTAATCTTTCCCATTGAAAGATTGCAAGAGCTTTCTCAGGATGGAGTAATTGGTGGACTTACTAGTAACTTCTTTTCTTTTATCGGTTATAACATGGATCCAGATAAACTTGAACTAAAGTTGGCTGAAGATATTGCTGACGCTGTTGTTAAAGATCATGCAGACATAGCCCTTTTATGTCCTGCATGACCAATATGACATCAGTCTGTCGCGCTCGTGCAGCGTGCTATAGAACGAAGAGGCATTCCTACAGTATCACTATCAGTGGCTCTAGATGTTACAGAACATGCAAAGCCACCAAGAGCAGTATTTTTGCCTTTCATGATGGGACATCACTTTGGTGTTCCATACCATAAAGAACTTCAGCGGAACATTATCACTGAAGCTCTTAATCATCTTGTTAATGCAAAAGAAAGTGGTGAAGTTAAGTTTTTACCATTTACATGGGCAAAAGCAAGAAAAGAGGGTATTAAAATTAAGAAATCATTAGGAATAAACTAAAAACCGGGGAATCTTAAGAAAACTTCACTGAAAATGAGCCACAAATAAAAACACC
This sequence comes from Bacillus salitolerans, assembly GCF_042680805.1. Classification (NCBI taxonomy): domain Bacteria; kingdom Bacillati; phylum Bacillota; class Bacilli; order Caryophanales; family Bacillaceae; genus Bacillus; species Bacillus salitolerans. The sequence continues at coordinate 13,953 of NZ_JBHUEM010000012.1, forward strand.
TTAGAAATGTACACTTGATATAAGTATGTTTCAATGTGTTTTTGCTGGGTCAAAAAATGTTTCCTTATTAAACAAACGGTAGCTTTAGTTTATGCACGTTTTGTAAATGAATAAGAAATTATATGTTTTTGTGTGTATCTTATTACGATGTGCTTAGTATTCCGGCTCCAGCACCCAGCCACTCGAGGTCAAATGTTCTAGATGAGTAAAAGGGGAAAAGCACCTTTTCATTTGCTATGCCTGAGGCTAAACGGGGCGCTAGCGTCTTTTGTTCGATAAAAAGTATAAAACTTTGGACTACCTCAGACCTTGATGCTGTGGAATTTTTCATATGCTCTTTGTATTGAATAATAATATTAATGTACATCCCTAAACTTAAAATATGGCTTTGATAGACTGCCTTTTCAAAAGGATTACGAGTAGCTGCAGCCCTTAGAAGAATAGCTTTCTCCTTAGCCCAACCTTTAGATTTTCTTTTACATAACCCATGTATTTTATCAGTAATCACATCATCAGTTTCCTTTAATATATCTTCTGAGGAAGGGTATTCTAAAAGTGTTAACATAGACAAATCATAACTGTTTATTTTAGTAATAGGTCGAGGTGAAATATTCCATTTTTGGCAGGATAAACCATTATTCTTGAAGAAATATATCCTATCAAAAAATGAGGTGGGATACTAATGATTGTTAAAGCTACAGATAAAGATATAGAATTTATACTTACTAAGGCTACAGATGCTGCTAGTGAAGGAGTCCAACAAGAAGTAAGTCCTGAGAAGACAGAAGTTTTATTTACAAGTATCTTAAAAAATGGAGGCTATTATTTAGTTTGCAAAAGCAGTGAAGAAGAATTTTGCGGATGGATACTATTGGGTGAAAATAAAGATTACTTCACCGATATAAAACATGGGTTTATTTATGATATTTATGTACTACCATCATTTAGAGGTAAGAGCATTTCAAAAAAACTTATTAATGAAGGTATAAAATCATTGAAGTCTAAAGGGTATAATGAAATTAGGTTAAATGTATATTCCAGTAACCACGCAAAGGAAATTTACAAAAAAAATAGGATTTGAAGACTTAAATACAATTATGACAATCTCGGTTTAGCTTGTTCAAAAGCTAGATGGAAAGTGTAAGTGCATAATCAAGGAGTTATGCATTTTTTACTTTGTAATAGTTTATGTAACATGCACTTAAACTATACGAGGGGGCATTTACAATTAACTTAAAAGATAAAATGGGGGGAACAAAAAATTAGCAAAGCAAGAAAATACACTATTATTATTTCTCTATTAACTTTTATAGGCTCTTTATACGGAGCATTTTATAGATTCTTTAATTACGATGGATTCTTTATTTTTGCAATAGTTGCATTCATATCTTTAATAACGTTTATTGTTTCAGGGTCACACGATGTAATAAAACCAAGATCGGATAACGAAAGACAAAAGTTATATTTATTATTCCATTAACGGGGGCGTTTCTGCACAGAAGCAGGAACGCTTTCTTACTAACGAAGCAATTTAATGGAACAGTTACCACGTAATTTCTGAAACGATAAGTTATGAAACCCCGTCTAATTTATATAAAGGAGTGAGTGGGTTTGAAAAAACTTAGTTTAATTTTATCTTTAATACTTTTATCAATAGGGTTATTGGGCTGTAAACAGAGTATTGAAGGTCATAAACAAAATAATACTATAGCAAAAATAGATAAAGGAATTAAAGATGAGTTTGATATTACAGGTACTATTACTGAAATAGATAAAGACAGAAATCGGGTTTTATTAAACGTAACAAAAAAAGCAATTGAAGAACAAATTTGGCTTACAGTTGGTAAATACACTAAAATTTCTAATGAAAAACATGAAAAGTTTAGTTTTATGGACTTAAAAACAGAAGTTAAATTAAAAGCAAATATTAGTGGAGATATATGTGCAGAATCATTGCCAATAATATGTAGTGCTAGGGATATTGTAATTGAAGAATAAGTTTGTTCAACTAAGGGGAGCAATTCTTCAATTAGCATTTTAATGGTCAGCTACGGCTGGTCTTTTTTTTATAGCGTCGTTTAGTTGAAGAAAGCTTGTCTGTTATTAAAGGACTTTTAGTTTCAATAAAGAAGTATACATTATAAGAAAATAGCAATATTTGGAGGTAAATATGAGGGGTAAAGATTTATTGGAAGCAATTGATTTAAAAAAACTTACAATTGTAGAATTGCAAATTAAGTTTGAAGAACTTAAAGAGAAATATCCTGAAAAAAAAAGATTATATATGTCACACAAACAGCAACAATTGAAGCGGATTTACAAATGCAGATGACTGAAAGTATAGAAGATGAACCCATTTTAGGTAATGCATTAACACAATATGAATTAAATCCTGCAATTGATATTAGTGAAAAAGAAATACTAAACACTACTGCTTGTATCTATTTGAAAAATGTAAAACTAACTCCACTTACATCACCGAGTTCTCCCATTTTTTTAGATGAGTTTATTTTATTTTCAGATCATCTATTAGGAATTACCACGGTATAATAAATGTCGACAAGGTGGATGCAGTAATAAAGCTAGGAGTTGTCAATGGACAGCTCCTATTTTACTATTTAGTGGGCCGCTGGATGAAGGAAAATAATAATGGTACTGTTGAAATTTTCGCTATATGGGAATATGACAGTTATGAAGATTATTTAGAAATTGAGAAGAAAGTACGAAGTGATGAAGCTCACGTTAAACGTATTAATGATTGGTATGAAAAAAATGGTGGAAAAGAATATGTATATAAGGAATACTTTTTAGAAGTGAGAAGTGAAGCTTTAGAGTCCACTGTAATACTTCAAGAAAAAAACTAATATAATACTATGCTAATTTTCTTTAATAAAGCTAGAGCTGATGCTGAACATAGCGTTGCCCCTGTCCTATTCAAGAACAGGGAAGTTTGTACAGTAGGATAATTGATCATCTTATTCAATTAAAGGGAGAAACAAGGAAGGCTTCTGATGTTATAGAAAAATTTTGGGGTCGATGTTGAACTAAAGGGTACCGATGCTTCAATAACGGATTAACGCATTTTCCTTATTGAAATAATGGAGAAGTAGAGTTATAAGAGAAAATTGCATTAGCAAAGGAGGATATTATGCAGTTTAAAGTTTTACTTAGTGTAGTCTTCTTTACGCTTCTATTATTTGTAGTTGGTTGTTCACCAGATAAGGAAGCACTAAATATTGAAGGAGTTATTGGGGAAATTTTAGAAATGGATGATGACTCAATTTTAATCCAAAGTAACGACAATAAAGTGGATGTAAAATATACAAACGAAACCGTTTTTAATGGTAAAAAACGTAATGAATTAGGTGTAGGTGATAGAGTGAAAACTTGGTATAGTAGCGAACCTCTTGATTCTAATCCAATGCAGGCTACAGCTTCAAAAATTGAATTTATTAAATAGACATTTATTGCACTAAAGGGTGCGAAAATGTAATAAGAAGGTTGCTGATCTAAGAAGGATTAGCAACCTTAATATTGAAGTATAGGAGCAGAAGAGTTGAACAAGACATAAAGGGGAAATTCAATCAGTAGAGGGGGAAACAATATAGAATTCGCATTAACATTCTTACTATTTGTTGCAATTATCCTTCCATTTACCACCTTTGTCCATGAACTTGGTCATGCCATAGTAGCATCTAAATTACTTAAAGTACCCGTGGAGATTAGATTAGGGAAGAAATTTAAAGGTAATGGTTTTACTATTGGGAGATTAACCATAAAGGTACAACCATTGAGTGGGTGGGTTGGGTTTTTTAGTTATAACGTTTCACCAGAAAAAGTCAATAGGGCTTTCCACATTGCCATATTCCTTGCGGGTCCTTTTTCATCGCTATTATTGTGTTGTATTTGCTTTCTACTAATTTCTTATGTTAGTTTTCCTACTGCTATTAACTTTTTTATGAAAGCAATTATGAATGCAGCACTAGCACAATTTGTAATTACAATAATACCAATAAGGTATCCATCTTTTTTGGGGGCATATAGTGGAATATCTAGTGACGGTTATAAAGTAGCAAAATTACTTCAACGTAGATAAATGTTCGTTTGCTTGTTGCATTAACAGGTGCGTTTCAGCAGGAATGCTTTTTGATTCTAAGGAGGCATTCAAAACTATTTATAGAATATGTATTTATTATTAGTTGATAAGAGAGGGTGTGTCGTCAATGATAAATACAGAAAGTAAAAAGATATTGGGAAGGAAATCAAAAATAATTTTTTATTGATTTTTATTATTATTCTTATGTCTGGTTGGGACGTTATGATGAAAGTGTAGATTCTGATAATTATTATTCAGTCATTAATGATCAAGGTAAATTAATTGGAAACTGTGAGTTCTTTAATGTTGGTGAAGTTACAGAAGAGGTTATAGCGGTAGGTGTGCAAAAGAAACCTTCTCTGACTGGAAAAGGGAACGGTTTAAGGTTTATTGAAGCAATAATTGAACAAGGGAGAGTACTTCTAGGATATGACCACTTAGAGCTGGCCGTTGTCGATTTTAATAAGCGGGCAATCAAAGTTTATGAAAAGGCAGGCTTTAATACAAAGGGAAACTTTCAAAACAATATAAAAGGAAAAGACTATAATTTCATCATAATGGAAAAGGATTGGTAAAGTAATTCCTTATTCAAGTAATGGGGGCGAATATTGAATAACAAAATGGGATCAGCTGCGTCTGATCCTTCTCTTTTTTTAGGGTCGGTTAGTTTAAGAAGTAAGTCATCACTTCTTAATGAGTAGTAAACGTATACTGTGCAGCAAAGAGGATCAGCTTTTGTTTTTGTCAACATTATATTGAGCCAGAGTGATCACTTCAAAAGTGAGCCACTTATTGAGTGTTAACTCCCATTATGGGGGGAGGGGCAAGATACACAAATAC
>NZ_JBHUEM010000013.1:0-57801 GCF_042680805.1 Bacillus salitolerans
GCGCCGATGGTAGTTGGGGCATTGCCCCTGTGAGAGTAGGACGTCGCCATGCAAGAAGAGAAAGAGCAGCTGATGAGGCTGCTCTTTTTTTTGTTTGAATTGAATTCTTAAACAAGTGGTGCAAGTTTTTTATACGATATAGAAATAGTTGCTGTAGCAATGATTGGGTCATTTCAAAATAATTGAATATAAGTAGAGGTAAGTAAAAAAGCAAACGAGGAAAGTAAAGGGAGGCAGAGGTAAGTAAAATCGAAGAAGAGGTAAGTAAAAAGGTAAACGAGGTAAGTAAAAGACAAAACGAGGAAAGTAAAGGGAGGCAGAGGTAAGTAAAATCGAAGAAGAGGTAAGTAAAAAGGCAAACGAGGTAAGTAAAAGACAAAACGAGGAAAGTAAAGCGAGGCAGAGGTAAGTAAAATCGAAGAAGAGGTAAGTAAAAAGGTAAACGAGGTAAGTAAAAGACAAAATGAGGAAAGTAAAGCGAGGCAGAGGTAAGTAAAATCGAAGAAGAGGTAAGTAAAAAGGTAAACGAGGTAAGTAAAAGACAAAACGAGGAAAATAAAGCGAGGCAGAGGTAAGTAAAATCGAAGAAGAGGTAAGTAAAAAGGTAAACGAGGTAAGTAAAAGACAAAACGAGGAAAGTAAAGCAAGCCAGAGGTAAGTAAAATCGAAAGAGAGGTAAGTAAAAAAGCAAACGAGGTAAGTAAAAGACAAAACAAGGAAAGTAAAGCGAGGCACAAAAGAGAGGAGTAAATTAGTAATTGGCAAGGTAAATCAGAGCCTATATAAGCAAAAAATAGCTAAGAAGTAGCAAGTAAAGTCGAAGTTCTAATCCCCTTATCCAACATACAAAAAATATACTCTCCTCGTTCTCATTCTCACTATCGGTTATCATCCATACTTACTACAATTTCAAACGTATAGAAGATTTCGTGTTAAATTACAAAGAAAAAAGGATTCTTCCTTACAGAATCGAAATATAATAATGATTAGGTGAATATTAATTATTTGACTTCTACCAATAAAAAGGAGGAAATAATATGTCATTTTTTAATAAAGCGCTAGCAAGTTTAGGTTTAGGTGCTGCAAAAGTTGATACAAAATTACATAATGACAAGTTTATGATCGGTGAGGAAGTAAAGGGAGTAATTGAAATCTCTGGTGGAAATGTAGAACAACCGATTGATGAGATCTATTTATCTGTAGTAACAACCTATATAAAAGAAGCAGATGACAAAAAGTATACACAAACAAGTGTCATTGGAAAATTTAGAGTGTTGGAAAAGTTAACAATCGCACCGAATGAAAAAAGAGAAGTGCCATTTTCGTTTTCTCTTCCCTTTGATACACCGATTACGATTGGAAAAACGAGAGTTTGGATACACACAGGATTAGATATAAAAAATGCGATTGATCCAACAGATAAAGATTTTATAACGGTTGAGCCTTCTCCACTTGTGCAATCTGTATTTCAAGCTGCCCAGGATTTGGGATTTAAACTAAGAGAAGCGGAATGTATTGAAGCACCAAGATATTTAAGAGGAAAGCTTCCTTTTGTTCAAGAGTTTGAGTTTATTCCGACTAGTGGAGAATTCCGAGGTAAACTTGATGAGTTAGAAATTGTATTCCTACCAAAAACAGAATCAGCGTTGGATGTACTCATGCAGATTGATCGTAAAGCTAAAGGACTTTCAAGTCTATTTGCAGAAGCATTAGAAATGGACGAAAGTAATGTTCGTTTATCGATAACAACTCAAGATATCCCGTCTATGAAGGCTAAACTATTCGATGTGATTAAGCGATATTCATAAAAGAAAGGGCTCATTGATGGCTCTTCTTTTTGTTTCAGGCGAGACTCTGCACAGACAGACACCTAGTAAGAAATGTCAGCATATACTGATTAGAAGCTGAAAAATTAAGTAAATTTTTAATTGTGTATACTTTTCTTACAATTGGGAAAGCTGTTTAGTAGGAGGTGGAGAAATTGAGTACACTATTTATTAGAGAAAACTACGGGGAAACGTGTTTAATATGTGAGCAAGTAAAAGAAAAAGGGATCCACTTATACACATCTTTTTTATGTGTAGAATGTGAACAGGAAATCATTCATACTCAAACAAGCCATCCCAACTATAAGTTTTATTTACAGCAAATGAGAAAAATTACTAAACCACCAATTTATTCGTAATAATCCCATCAGGGGATTTTTTTTTGTCTAATTTCTTTGATATAGTTTGGTATAATACATAGGAAGATAATAGATGAGGGATACAAATGAATCAAAAATCAACGCCATTATTGAGTGCATTAATAAGTCATCATAATCAGCAGCCTACCTCATTTCATGTACCCGGGCATAAGTATGGAAGGTTTTTTCCTGAAATTGGACAGAGCTACTATGAAAAGATACTTTCAATAGATGTAACAGAACTTACAGGATTGGATGATTTACATGATCCATCTGGACCCATTTATGAGGCTGAGAAATTACTGTCTAACCTGTATGACTCTGAAAGGTCCTTCTTTTTAGTAAATGGTTCTACAGTCGGTAATTTAGCAATGGTTTTATCTGTTTGTGAAGCGAATGATATTGTCTTTGTCCAAAGAAACTGCCATAAATCAATTATGAATGCATTAGAAATCGTAGGGGCAAGGCCCGTCTTTCTTACGCCTGAATTTGAATCTGAACTAAATGTTGCTACATATCTTGACGATGAAACTGTAATACAAGCATTCTCTCGTTATCCAAAGGGAAAAGCACTTATTTTAACGAACCCTAACTATTACGGTCATACAAGGAATTTAGAGTCCCTTATTTCAATTGCTCATGACTATCATATTCCTGTCCTAGTTGATGAAGCACACGGTGCCCATTTTGGAATTGGATCTCCGTTTCCTCCTTCAGCTATACAGGTGGGTGCAGATATCGTCATTCAGTCAGCTCATAAAACGTTACCAGCAATGACAATGGGCTCATATTTACATTTTCAAAGTTCATACGTATCTTTGGAAAAGCTACAATTTTATTTACGAGCACTACAATCAAGTAGTCCGTCATATCCCATTATGGCATCACTTGACCTAGCAAGGTATTATGTTGCAAATATAATGGAGAATGAAAGGGAAAATATCCATCAATCAATTAAAAATTTTACAAATCAAATTGACCATATACCACAGCTTAAGTTGGTATACGCGAATGATGGAAATCTTATGCAAGATCCTTTAAAGATAACGGTTCAAAGTACTTGCCAGTTATCTGGTTATGAATTACAGACCATTTTTGAAGAAAAGGGCTTATATGTTGAATTATCTGACCCGTTCAACATTTTACTAATTTTACCCTTAGGAGTATTTGATTACTCGTATCAGCTCCAAAATATAAAGGATGCTTTATCATACTTTCATCCAGTGGATAGTAGGGAAAAGTACGTTAGAGATATTAAGAATCTTACACTTTCATCTGAATTTCCATACTCATATTTGGAATTAAAAAGATATAAGACGAGAAAAATGAATATTGCAGATTGTGAAGGTAGACTAGCTGCTCAAGCGGTAACTCCTTATCCACCGGGTATCCCGGTATTAATAAAGGGTGAGATTGTAAAGAGAGAGAGTATAGAATATATCATGTTACTAAAAAGGATGGGAGCAAAAATTCAAGGGTTTGATCCCGATAACAACATGTTCATCTTTGAGGAACAAGAGGAGAGTTAATAATGAGAGGGATTTTTCTGACAGTTGAAGGTCCAGAAGGGGCTGGGAAAACAACCATTATAAAAATGGTACTCGAAAGGTTGGCAAACGAAGGGAAAGAAGTAGTATATACGAGAGAACCAGGTGGGATTCGAATTGCAGAACAAATAAGATCAATTATTCTGAATCCAGAAAACATAGAGATGGATAGTAGAACAGAGGCCTTATTATACGCAGCCGCTAGAAGGCAACACCTAGTAGAAAAGGTCATACCGGCAATTGAAAAAGGGATGATCGTACTGTGTGATCGCTTTCTAGACAGTTCATTAGCTTATCAAGGGTTTGCGAGAGGATTAGGAGTGGAAGAGGTATTAACGATCAATGATTTTGCGATAAATGGGCTTATGCCTACAAAAACTCTATATTTCGACATTGATCCTAAAGAAGGCCTAAACCGGATTAGCTTAAATGAAGAGAGAGAAATTAACCGATTAGATTTAGAAAAAGCTGAGTTTCATGAAAAGGTACGAGAAGGATATCATCAATTAATGCAACGGTATCCAGATCGGATTGTAAAAATAGACGCATCGAAGACGATTCAGGAAGTGTATGATGAAGCAATGAATGAGGTGCAATATACGATAAATAAGATTAGCGACAGGTAGTTAAGGTACTTGTCGTTTTTTTTGATAAAGAGAGCAAAATTCTATCTTATTACGATGTTCTTTAGTAATCTGGCTCCAGTGCCCAGCCAATAGAGGTCAAATGTCGTGAGAGTACAGGATAGGCAGGGTTTGTCCGTTGCCGACAGGACGTCTGTAATAGTAGGTCAAACTAGGGCGCTTTCACCTTTTGTTCTTACTTTGGAAAAACATTTTAGATATATTCAGAAATGTTTTATAATAAAGGGACAAGATGATATTGACACGAAACAATTACCATTTTTCAAAAAATGAATACTATAAGAAAACATGATAAAATAAAGGAGGTCCATTATAGTGAAACTCATAATGGCTGTTGTTCAGGATAAAGATAGTAATCGCTTATCTAATGCATTAGTAGAGTCTAATTTCCGTGCGACAAAACTTGCAAGCACTGGTGGGTTTTTGAAATCAGGTAATACTACTTTTTTAATAGGAACCGAGGATATCCGTGTCCCAAAAGCACTTGAGATTATAAAAGAAAATTGTAAGCACCGTGATCAGCTAGTTGCACCAGTTTCGCCTATGGGGGGCAATGCTGATTCCTATGTTCCCTATCCTGTGGAAGTTGAAGTTGGTGGTGCTACTGTTTTCGTGGTACCAGTAGAAGAATTTCACCAATTTTAGTGGGGGCTTAGAATGAAAATTAACCATGATTTCCGTCTGAAGGTTGAAAATAACCGCCAAAATCCAAGTTCTCTATCAGTAGGAAATTCTCAGTTTGGAGAACTTGTTCAAAAACAAGAGAATAAACTTCATGTCGAGCAACTCCAAAGATTAATGAGCGATATTGAGAGTCAAGGTGATCGTTTATTAAGGTCACAAAACTTTAAAGACTTAGCTCGGTACAAGAGTCTAGTGAAAAAGTTTGTTAAACAAGCTGTTGATTTTGGAATGAGTTTGAAGCAATCGCACAGTTGGACATCAAGCGGGCACAGTCGCACGTTAAAAATAGTAGAACAAGTGGATCAAAAGCTTGTTGAATTAACGGATGAAGTGATGAAGCAAGAAAAAAAATCCATTGATATACTTGGGAAAATTGGGGAAGTAAAAGGACTCCTCATCAATTTATATACGTAAGAGAGTGATAGTCATGAGTAGGACGTGGGATGAATTTGCGATTAGACAGCCAATCGTCATAAAAATGTTGACGAATAGTTTGAAAAAGGATCGAGTAGCTCACGCCTATTTATTTGAGGGTGAAAAAGGAACGGGAAAGTTAGAGTGTGCAAAGCTATTAGCCAAAACGTTATATTGTAAAGATTTGGCAGATGATTATAATCCTTGTCATTCTTGTATAAATTGTAGAAGAATAGATTCGGGGAATCATCCTGACGTCCATGTAATTGAACCAGATGGGCAATCTATTAAAAAGCAACAAATTCAACATTTGCAAGAGGAATTTTCCAAAACTGGTGTTGAATCGAAACGAAAGTTTTACATGATTAATCATTCGGATAAAATGACAGCGAATGCATCGAATAGTCTATTAAAATTTCTCGAAGAACCGAATTCGCAAACGACTGCCATCCTGATGACAGAACAACAGAATCAGATGCTAGATACGATTATTTCACGATGCCAAACTTTATCCTTTAAGGCATTACCAAAGGCAGCTTTTGCGAAGCAGTTAATCGAAATGGGGATTAAACCAATCCTTGCCCAGCTAATTGCACAATTAACAAATAGTCTCGAGCAAGCTAAGATTCTTGCAGAAGAAGAATGGTTTGCAGAGGCACGAAAAGTAGTGTTACAATTATGTGAAGTTCTAAACTCGAAATCCCAACAATCATTTTTCTTTATACAAGAAAAATGGACGTCACAATTTGGAGATAGAGAGCAAGTTGAAATAGGATTAGAACTATTGCTAGTTTATTATAGAGATTTATTATCAGTATTAATTGGAGATGAGCAGACGGTTGTTTTTAGTGATCAAATCGATCAGCTCAAGCAGCGTGCCCTTCAATTGTCACAAATGCGCGTCATGGAGGATATGACCGCAATATTAGAGGCAAAAAAACGGCTTAGTGCTAATGTTCAATCACAGCTACTAATGGAACAATTAGTACTCAAATTGCAGGAGGGATCCTAGCTTGTATGATGTTGTAGGAGTTCGCTTTAAAAAAGCGGGTAAGATATATTATTTTGACCCGGGCGAGTTTAAGATTCCGAATGAAGAATTCGTAATTGTCGAAACGGCTCGAGGTATTGAATATGGCAAAGTAGTCATAAGTAATAAGAAAGTCGAAGAGCATGATGTTGTACTACCTCTTAAGAAGGTAATTCGTATAGCTGACCCGAAAGACAAGCTATCTGTTGATGAAAATAAAATAGCAGCTCAAGAAGCATATGAAGTATGTCTCGAAAAGGTTACTGAACATGGGCTAGACATGAAGTTAGTTGATGTAGAATACACGTTTGATCGTAATAAAGTAATTTTTTACTTCACAGCAGATGGACGAGTTGATTTTCGTGAACTAGTCAAAGATTTAGCTGCAATATTCCGTACGAGAATAGAATTACGCCAAATCGGTGTAAGAGATGAAGCGAAAATGCTTGGTGGCATAGGTCCTTGTGGAAGAATGCTCTGTTGTTCAACATTTTTAGGTGACTTTGAACCCGTTTCAATTAAAATGGCTAAGGATCAAAACCTGTCATTAAACCCTTCCAAGATTTCGGGGTTATGCGGTCGTTTGATGTGCTGCTTAAAGTACGAAAACGATGAATATGAAACAGCAATTGAAGCGTTGCCTGATATTGGAGAAGCAATTGAAACTCCAGAAGGCATGGGAAAAGTAATCGGGTTAAACATCTTAGAACGCATCATTCAAGTTGAACTAAATGACCGAGAAAGTATAGTAGACTATACGCTCGATGAGCTTATTAAAGAAGGAGCCGTTTCTATCCAAGCTACAGACTAATGGGGTGGAGCAATTGGATAAAAAAGAAATTTTCGACTCGGTAAGTAGTATGGAAGAACAAATCGGCCATTTATATAAACAGCTTGGTGAGCTCAAACAGCATTTAGCTGAACTGCTAGAGGAGAACAATCATATCAAAATTGAAAATGAACATTTACGGAAACGTCTTGAGTTGACTGTGGAAGAGGAAGAAAAGAATAATACGGAGCATGAAGCTCAAGTAAAAGAAATCGATTTAAAAACGGTTGATATTGGTGAAGGCTATGATAATTTAGCTCGTATCTATCAAGAAGGTTTTCACATTTGCAATGTACACTATGGAAGTATTCGAAAAGAAGGCGATTGTCTATTTTGTTTGTCCTTCCTAAATAAAAAGTAATGGATGTATGGCCTTTCCTCGTATAGGGAAGGCTATTTTCCTTACAAGTGTATTTATTATATGAATTACATACTCACTTTATCCAAAAGATTTATAAGCGAAGAAAGGAACTTTTATTATGATTGAATTATATGATGATGAGAGACTCGATTATTTACTGGCGGAAGAGCTTCGTATTATTCAAAGTCCATCTGTATTTGCCTTTTCTTTAGACACCGTATTACTAGCTCGTTTTGTTTATGTTCCAATTCAAAAGGGAAACTTAATTGATTTATGTACAGGGAATGGTGTAATACCTTTATTATTAAGTCAACGAACAAAGGGAAATATTACAGGGGTAGAAATACAAGAACGAATCTATAATATGGCCAAAAGAAGTATTCAATACAACCAGCTTGAAAATCGAATACAAATGATTCATGGTGATATTAAGGATATTCCGATGCAATTAGGACATGGCAAGTTTGATATTGTTACTTGCAATCCTCCTTACTTTCCTACGCCTTCTGATGCAGAGATTAACAAGAATCAACATTTAGCGATTGCAAGACATGAGATATATTGTACATTAGAGGATGTTGTTCGAGTAAGTAGCCAATTAGTTCGGGCTGGAGGAAAAGTAGCATTTGTTCATAGACCTGGACGATTATTAGATATTGTGACGTTAATGAGAAAGTATCGATTAGAACCGAAACGCTTACAATTTGTTTATCCAAAGCTAGGAAAAGAAGCAAATACAATCCTGATTGAAGGAATTAAAGATGGGAGTCCAGATCTTAAGATTCTTCCTCCGCTTATTGTTTATAACGACCAAGGTGATTATACAAAGGAGCTACATCAAATACTTTATGGAAACTCCTAGTCATTACTTTTATGTAGTACTTTGCAATGATGGTAGCTTTTATGGAGGATATACGAATCAGTTAGAACGACGAATACAAGTACATAATGATGGAAAAGGGGCTAAATATACAAGAGTACGTACTCCTGTAATCCTACTATATTCAGAGGTGTACGACCAAAAAAGTGACGCAATGCGGGCTGAATATCAATTTAAGCAGCTAAAACGGAAGCAAAAAGAAATATTCTTACAGGAAAGAGGTGTTGAAAATGTGGGAACAGAAAAGCTTTCAACCTAATACCGCTGGTGCCTTGTATCTCGTTCCAACTCCGATTGGAAATTTAGAGGATATGACAATTAGAGCCATTCGAATTTTAAAAGAAGCAGATGTGATTGCGGCAGAAGATACCCGTGTTACAAGGAAGCTATGTAATTATTTTGAAATAACAACTCCTGTTACTAGTTATCATGAGCACAACAAAGAGAAGAGCGGGAATCGGCTTTTAGATGATTTAAAATCTGGTAAAACTGTTGCATTAGTAAGCGATGCTGGTATGCCATCTATTTCAGATCCAGGGTATGAGCTGGTGTGTTTAGCTTTGGAGCATCGATTTCCAGTTATTCCATTGCCAGGGGCTAATGCTGCAGTGACAGCGTTAATTGCATCTGGTTTACCACCACAACCGTTTTACTTTTATGGATTTTTACCAAGACAAAAAAAAGAGAAAAAGGAAGTTGCTCTTGAATTAAAAAAAATACAAGCAACAATGGTTTTTTATGAATCTCCTCATCGTTTGAAGGAAACCATCTTTTTTCTAAGAGACAGTTTAGGTGACCGCCAAGTTGTTATTAGCCGAGAACTGACAAAAAAGTTTGAAGAATTTATTAGAGGTTCCTTGATAGATGTAAGTGAGTGGATTATGGAAAAAGAAATAAGAGGCGAATGCTGCATTATTGTAGAAGGCGCTTCTGAAGAAGAGTTAGTTAAGGAAGAACAATGGTGGGAGACATTCTCTATTACAGAGCATATCGAATATTACATAAACGATAAGGATATGTCATCAAAGGAAGCAATTAAGCAAGTTGCCTTGGATCGAAAATTACCAAAGCGAGAAGTTTATGACGTATATCATATTCAATAAATCGTACACTTTCTACTGATTACAGAAGTGTTTTTGCAAAAAAATACAAAGTGTATAATACATCTTTAAAAAAGCTAAACAATCGCCAGTGTCATTAGACTTGGTGATTGTTTAGCTTTTTTGAAACAAATTTATTATTTTGCTGTAAGATTGCCTTGAATCTCGCTGAGAATTTGTTCAGCACCTTCACGGCTTAAAATGATTTTTCCGCCAGCTAATGAGATGTTGCTGTCGCTCACTTCACCTGTTACTTGACATGTCATGTTAGGCTTATACTTTTTTAGAATAATACGCTCATCATCAACATAAATTTCTAGCGCATCTTTTTCAGCAATACCTAAAGTACGTCTTAACTCTATTGGAATTACCACACGACCTAGCTCATCAACTTTTCTTACAATACCTGTAGATTTCATTTAAATATTCCCCTCTCGCAAAATATAGCATTTTTCCTTATAATTCGTCATTATTCGACATTTCCTATAAATCTCATAATACCAGTCATTCCCAAAAGCGTCAATCTTTTATATGTAAAAAAATGATAATTTTTTTTGAAAGACTGAAATATCAACGTTTAACTTGTTAATCGAGTATAACCTTTAAATTAAATAAGAATCATTCTTACAAATTATTATAATGCAAATTCGACAAACTGCAATCTTTTTTCGACAAAAATTTCACTTTTCATAAATTTACCTATTCCATTAATTGTCTAATACCCTAATTGGAAGAAGTTAATCCTCTTATTAAGACTTTTTTTAAAATGTATATTTTTTGTTTGGATTAGAAATAGTTGTGGATATATGGAAAGAAGGAGATCATTTTTAAACTTTTGGAAAGATATTTTTTGTTATGACTAGTTCTGATAAGATATGATATAGAAGATATCAGTTGATACGGTTTAGGAGGACAAATGGATGACAAATAATAAGACCTTTTATATTACAACCCCTATATATTATCCAAGTGGAAAGTTACATATTGGACATGCATATACAACAGTAGCTGGGGATGCTTTGGCTAGATACAAAAGACTAAGAGGTTATGATGTTCATTACTTAACCGGTACAGATGAGCATGGTCAGAAAATTCAACGTAACGCAGAAGAAAAAGGAGTTACACCTCAAGCCTATGTGGATGAGATTGTTGTCAGCATTAAAGAATTATGGGATAAGTTAGAAATTACATATGATGATTTTATTCGTACAACAGAGGATCGCCATAAAGAGGTTGTTGAAAAGATCTTTGCAAGACTTGTCGAGCAAGGAGACATTTATTTAGATCAATATGAAGGATGGTACTGTACTCCATGTGAGTCCTTCTACACAGAAAGGCAATTATCGGATGGAAATTGTCCTGATTGTAATCGAGCAGTTGAAAAGGTAAAAGAAGAATCATACTTCTTTAAAATGAGTAAGTATGTTGACAGACTACTGCAATATTACAATGATAATCCATCTTTTATTCAGCCGGAGTCAAGAAAAAATGAAATGATTAATAATTTTATTAAACCGGGCCTCGAGGATTTGGCTGTTTCAAGAACAACTTTTGACTGGGGAGTTAAGGTCCCAGGGGATCCAAAACATGTTATTTATGTTTGGATTGATGCACTATCAAACTATATAACAGCACTAGGATTTGGTATGGACGATGATAGTAAGTATCAAAAGTATTGGCCTGCGGATGTCCATCTTGTAGGTAAAGAAATTGTTAGATTCCACACTATCTATTGGCCGATTATGTTGATGGCATTAGATCTCCCATTACCTAAAAAGGTATTCGCACATGGATGGTTACTAATGAAGGATGGAAAAATGTCCAAATCAAAGGGAAATGTGGTGGATCCAGTTACTCTCATTGATCGGTATGGATTAGATGCCCTTCGTTATTATTTATTACGTGAGGTTCCATTTGGATCTGACGGAGTATTTACTCCGGAAGGCTTTATTGAAAGAATGAATTTCGATTTAGCAAATGACTTAGGAAATTTATTAAACCGAACAATTGCCATGATTCAAAAATACTTTGATGGAATTATTCCTACCTATAGTGGTGTTCAAAGTGAATTTGACGGAATTCTTGAGGACATGATGAAAGAAACTAGAGAAAAAGTAGAGACAGCGATGGAGGATATGCAGTTTTCCGTTGCACTAACCTCCATTTGGCAGTTAGTTTCTAGAACAAACAAGTACATTGATGAGACACAACCATGGGTATTAGCAAAAGATGAATCTTCTCGTGAAATGTTAGGGTCAGTCATGTCACACCTTGTGGAGTCTTTAAGACAAACCTCTATTATGCTCCAACCTTTCTTGACGAAAACACCAGGTCAGGTTTGGGAGCAGCTAGGGATTAATGAATTGAATATCACAAGTTGGAATAGCCTTCTTGAATATGGGAACATTCCAGAAGGAACGAAGGTTCAACCGGGTCAACCCATTTTCCCAAGACTTGATGTCAAAGAAGAGGTAGAGTATATCAAGGAAAAAATGCAAGGGAAGGCTCCTATTGAAGAAGTCGAGTCAAAACCGGATGACTTGAATGAAGAGATTACAATTGATGATTTTATGAAAGTAGAATTAAGAGTCGCGGAGATTTTGGCTGCTGAACCTGTCAAAAAAGCAGATAAATTATTAAAAATTCAATTAGATCTCGGATATGAGAAGAGACAAGTTGTCTCAGGCATTGCGAAGTATTACAAACCTGAGGAGCTAGTCGGAAGAAAAGTGATTTGTGTCACAAATCTAAAGCCAGTAACGTTACGAGGAGAATTATCACAAGGAATGATATTAGCCGGTGAAAAAGACGGAGTATTATCATTAGCAACTGTTGATTCTACTCTCGTAAATGGAGCAAAAGTGAAATAAATAGTAAGCTTTGCGGTAGGTGTTCAGGCTTGAACACCTATTGTTTTGTAATGGTAAATTATTGTGATTAAATGTGAAACATTGCCGTTTTCGAGCGTGGTTTTATCAATATCCTTACTTGGTAGAACTCATTTTACGTGTTTTTCATCAATAGAACGCATTATTTTTTGTAATATAATTGTTATGAAAGTGTAAGTTATGACATTAAAATCTATGTTAGAATGTGAAAAGGAGTTTGTCTATGTTATTCGATACACATGTACACTTAAATGCAGATCAATTTAAGGAAGACCTAGAGGCTGTAATCCAGCGTGCGATCGATAAAGGTGTTACAAATATGGTGGTGGTTGGCTTTGATCGTCCCACTATTAATCGTGCAATACAGTTAGCAGAATCCTATGATTTCTTATATGCGTCTGTTGGTTGGCATCCAGTCGATGCAATTGATATGACCGAAGAAGATTTGGAATGGATTGAAGCATGGACAGAGCATCCAAAGGTAGTAGCGTTAGGTGAAATGGGCTTAGACTATTATTGGGACAAATCCCCAAAAGAAATTCAGCAAGATGTATTTAGAAAGCAAATTCGTCTAGCCAAAAAAGTGAAATTACCGATCATTATCCATAATCGTGAAGCTACTCAAGATATAGTCGATATTTTGCGTGAGGAAGGTGCAGCTGAAGTTGGCGGGATTATGCACTGCTTCAGTGGAAGTGTTGAAGTGGCTAAACAATGTGTAGACATGAATTTTTATATCTCGTTAGGTGGTCCAGTCACTTTCAAGAATGCAAAAAAGCCAAAAGAAGTAGCAAAGGAAATTCCTCTAGACTATTTACTAATTGAAACAGACTGTCCGTATTTAGCACCACATCCATACCGCGGAAAACGGAACGAGCCAAGCTATGTTTCGTTAGTGGCAGAGGAAATAGCAAAATTAAAAGAATTAACTTATGACGAAGTAGTCCAAAAAACGTACGACAATGCTCGTCAAATTTTCAACATAAATGGATGATAGAATTTGTCGAAATTTTCCTATCCTTGTCCTATTATAAAATGATTCAAAAAAGTTCTACATGTCTCACCTGAATCATAGGATAACCTTGTCGACAAGTCTTTCTTTTCTTTCAAAAACTATTTTGTATAATAAGATTTACGGTCCAGAAAAAGAGGAAGAGTTGACAATCCGGTTAAAACTCTTTTATAATCTCTCAAGGAGAGAAGGAGGCGTTTTTCATCGTGAACTTAAACATGAAAATGCTGTTTTCCGAATCTATGACGAAGAAGAGACTTACGATCATCCTTACTAGTTTCCTACTATTTACAGGCCTTCTAGCCTATGTAGTATATGAGGGAACAAAGCAATCTGTTACTTTGACATTAAATGGGGAAAAGACAGTGGTAAAAACACATGCGAACACTGTTGGGGATTTAATGGCAGAGCAACAAATTGAATTAAGAGATGAAGATGTAATTGAACCAAGTTTAGAAACCGTCATAAAAGATGATATGAGTATCGTTTGGAAAGCTGCAATACCGGTAGAGCTGGTATTAAATGATGATTCAAAGGAAATCTGGACGACTGCACAAACCGTTCATGAATTCCTCACTGCACAAAAAATCAATGTAACAGAACATGATAAGCTAGAGCCAGGACTCAATGCTTCAATCGAGGCACATATGGAGATTTTAGTTGAAAGTGCATTTCAACTAACCCTTAATGTCGGCGGAGAAGAAAAGCAAGTATGGACCACTTCGACTACTGTCGCTGACTTTTTAGAGCAGCAAGAGATCGCGCTAAATGAATTAGATCGAGTAGAACCTGAACTAGATACAATGGTGGATGTTAACTCTATCGTTAAGATAACGAGAGTGGAAAAGGTCACCGATGTAGTGGAAGAATCCGTAGATTATGCTGTCGTTACAAAGAATGATTCAGGCTTAACAAAAGGTAAACAAAAAGTGATTAGTGCTGGTGTAAAAGGTAAGGTTGCCAAGCATTATGAAATCATACTAGAAAATGGGAAAGAAATTTCTAGAGAATTAGTGAAAACTGAAACTCTTTCTGAAAGTAAGGACCGTGTCGTGGCAATTGGAACAAAGGTTGCTACTCAACCTGTTGCATCAAGGGGAAGTGGAAAAGTTGCTAAGGAGTTTTATGTAAACTCGACAGCTTATACGGCCTATTGCAATGGATGCTCAGGCATCACTAGTACGGGTATAAATTTAAAAGCAAATCCTAATATGAAGGTAATTGCAGTTGATCCAAGTGTTATACCTTTGGGAACAAAAGTGTATGTTGAAGGCTATGGATATGCAATTGCAGGCGATACTGGGTCTGCTATTAAAGGATATAAAATTGATGTATTCTTCCCAACAAAGTCTGAAGCATATCGCTGGGGAAGAAAGAAAGTTAAAATAAAGATATTAGAATAGATTTCATGACAGGGGATATATATCCCCTGTTTTTTAAATTATTCAGAAAGTATAAAAGTGTTTCTGCGTAATCCAGCTCCAGCCCTGGATCCTTTACTTGCCGGGCTAACAGGGCACTTGCGCTTTTTTATGTTTATCTGTGTTTTTATGTTAAAATCATTCTGTGTCTTAAATGATATTTCGATGAAACAGACCGAATAGAAGTGATAAATATTATAAAGCCTATATAAGGGTAGAACGTGTGATTAAGATAATAATCCAATATAAATGTATTATCAATATATATAGACGAACAATACATATAAAAGTTTCATGTTTCGGAGGAAAAAATGAAAATAAAAGAAGTAATTGTTGTAGAGGGTCGGGACGATACTGTTGCCATAAAGCGGGCTGTTGACGCAGATACCATTGAAACGAATGGGTCTGCAGTCAATGAAGAAACGATTGAAAAAATTCGGCTAGCACACCAAACTAGAGGCATCATAATTTTCACTGACCCTGATTATCCTGGTGAAAAGATTAGAAAGACAGTTTCAGAAAGTGTACCAGGCTGTAAGCATGCATTTTTAACTAAAGAAGATGCATTTGATAAGCGGAGGAAAAAGGTAGGCGTAGAGCATGCATCTATTAAATCAATACGTGATGCTTTATCACAAGTACAACAAGAGTATATAGATATTCAAGAAGAGATTTCTTGGGAAGAACTTATTCAATTTGGATTAATTGCTGGTGAAAAGGCGAAAGAAAGACGGAAGAAAATTGGCGAATCACTAAAAATTGGTTACACAAATGGAAAGCAATTATACAAAAAGCTCAAGATGTTCCAGATTTCTAGAGAACAGTTTGAAAATGTCATAAATAAGATTCTTCAGGAGGAAAGATAGTGAATAAAGATATAGCAACACCCACTAGAACGAAGCAGATTTTAGAGAAATATGGTTTCTCCTTTAAGAAGAGCCTCGGTCAAAATTTCCTAATTGATACGAATATACTTCAAAATATTGTAGACTATGCAGAATTAACGGAAGAGAGCTGTGTGATTGAAATAGGACCTGGTATTGGTGCGTTAACTGAGCAGTTAGCTAAACGAGCTAAAAAGGTCGTTGCATTTGAGATTGATCAGCGACTTCTGCCTATTTTAAATGACACATTAGCACCTTATGATAATGTACAAATTATTCATCAAGATGTACTTGAAGCTGATGTAAATAAAGTCATTGGTGAACAATTTGGTGATACAAAAGATATTATGGTCGTAGCTAATTTACCCTATTATGTAACGACCCCAATTCTCATGAAACTACTAGAAGATCATATTCCCCTCCGAGGAATTGTTGTCATGTTGCAGAAAGAAGTAGCGGAAAGAATGGCTGCAAGCCCTAGTACAAAGGATTATGGATCTCTTTCAATAGCTGTACAATATTATACAGAAGCTAAAACGGTGATGATTGTACCTAAAACCGTATTTGTTCCACAACCAAACGTTGATTCTGCTGTTATTCGCCTTATTAGAAGGAAAAATCCTCCCGTTTCACTTTTAGATGAATCCTTTTTCTTTAAAGTCGTCCGAGCAAGCTTTGCTCAAAGAAGAAAAACGATTTTGAATAATTTAAGTCATAATCTCAATATGTTTGATAAAGAAACCATACTTTCAGTTTTACAGGAGGTTGAGATTTTACCAGAACGAAGAGGTGAATCTCTCTCAATCGAAGATTTTGCAAAATTAAGTAATGCACTGTACTCTAGTATCTCAAGTAATAATCCATCTAAAAAGATCTAGATTTTCTAGGTCTTTTTTTATGAATAAGACATGATAAGTTTTTAATTGTATAGTATTACGATGTGCATAGTAATCTGGCTCCAGCGCCCAGCCAATATAAAAGGGCGACGATCTTTGCCATTTATCCTATTCGATGACAGATACAAAGAAACTTCCATCAGTGAATTTTTCTGATGGGTAGTTGAACCAGTTGGAGTGGGATAACCTTAAAGGAGTAAATGGGCCAAAGCACACTTTTTAAATAGGAACATGTGCTATGCCTTAGGCTAAACGGGGCGCTTGCGCCTTTATCTTGTTTAATGTCTACTCTATACATAAGAAGGGTATTCATTCCACAATACTCGCTACTCTACTGATGTTCTGAACTCTCTAGTTTGGCACAGGTAACAGTCTTTCGGAAAGGTTCCTCTACTATTTGGGCCTCCTCATCTTATGTCTTTCGTGGTCTCCCCGAACTGGCTTCTTCCGCAGGAGTCTCGCGTTCTCTCCAAATTAAATACACAATGATCATTAACACAGCCTTTTATATACAAAAGACTGTCATCTTCATGCACTTTTTCCCTAATGAATCATAGGCTATGGATAGGATGATTATGAAAATAATTATAAGATACTGCCTAATTTATGTTGAAATACAATAAGTAATCTATAAAGAAATCCCCATAAACATATGGGAGGGAGAGGAAATGACAATCCAAGTTGGGGCCACGGTTGCTCGCTTATCATACAACTGCGATTTACTGTTTAGAGTTATTGAGATAAAGCATGATGACAAAGGGAATCAATTGGCTATGTTATATGGAGAGGATGTCAGGCTCATAGCAGACGCTCCATTTTCTGACTTAACACAGTTAAATGACCGTGAAATGACAAGGTATGCCACACAAGAAAAAGAGAAGCAGGAGCAATCCTTTAGCCTTTTTCAACAAGATTATTCCCTTATAAGAGAAAAGACACAATATAATGCAACGAATGGTTACGAGAATCAGTATGAATTTTTCCAAATGCCTGGTAGAGTGCTACATGTGGATGGTGATCCTACTTACTTAAAGAAGTGTACGGCCCTTTATGAAAAAATTGGCGTGCCTGTCTATGGGGTACATTGCAATGAACGGGAGATGCCTGAAAAAATTGGTCCATTACTAGAGCTAATACGTCCGGATATTCTTGTTATAACAGGACACGATGCTTATTCAAAGTCAAAAGGAAAAATATCTGACCTTAAGGCTTACCGGCATTCAAGACACTTTGTCCAAACGGTTATTGAGGCAAGAAAAAGGATTCCGCATTTAGATCAACTTGTGATATTTGCTGGAGCATGTCAATCTCATTTTGAGTCATTAATTCGTGCAGGAGCTAATTTTGCTAGTTCACCTTCTAGGGTAAATATTCATGCACTTGATCCAGTGTATATTGTTGCAAAAATAAGCTTTACACCGTTTATGGACCGAATCAATGTTTGGGATGTGGTTCGCAATACGTTAACTGGAGAAAAAGGTCTAGGGGGAATAGAAACTAAAGGTGTTTTGAGAACGGGTATGCCATTTAGAAGGCATGAGGATTAAAAAAGGACCTCTAATGAAAAGCATTAGAGGTTATTTACATTGATTATGAACGATATCCTCATAAATTCGACGAAAAATACATAAATCTGTTAAGAATAGACAAAATATATATGTTCGGTTCAGAAATTGTAGGTAATTAGTAATTGACAACGCTTTGTATTCACTGTTATAATTTATAATTTATTTGACTTTATTGGAACCGTGTGTTACTATTAACATAGCGAGGTGGAGTGAATGGGTAAAACACTGTTAGAAATTAAAAGAGCTCTTGATGGTAATTTAGGAAGACGCCTTACGTTGAAAGCAAATGGTGGGCGCAGAAAGACAGTTGAGCGATCAGGAATACTTGCTGAGACATATCCATCTGTTTTTGTCATAGAACTTGACCAGGACGAAAACTCTTTCGAACGTGTATCATACAGCTATGCAGATGTATTAACTGAAACAGTTGAACTAACATTTTTTGATGATAAAACAAGTGGTAGTGTAGCTTTATCAGGTCAGTAAACATATAAAATGGATAAAGAAGGTTCTATAATTTTCACGGCTCCTTTCCAATACTATTAATGTCGTAGTATTGGAAAGGAGCTGTTTATTTTGGGCAGAAGAAGAGGAATTATGTCAGAACCGTTTAAAGAGGAACTTGCAAAAGAGTTAGGGTTCTATCAGACTGTTCAGCGAGAAGGCTGGGGAGGCATTACCTCTAAGGATGCAGGTAACATGGTCAAAAGAGCGGTTGAGATTGCTCAAAGTCAACTAAAACAAAACTAGTAACAAGACAATAGCCTACGACAAAGTCGAAGCAAATATTTGCTTCGACTTCTTTTATTGAGAAAATTTCTTCAGTTTTGTTAAAAGTTGTCGAGTCCAACGTTTTGAGCTACTCATTTTATGGTACAATAACGTAATATATGGAAGTTCGAAAAAGTAGGTGACCTTTTTGAGATTGATGGTGAAAGCACCGGCCAAGATCAATCTATCCTTAGACGTATTGCATAAGCGTGAGGATGGTTTTCATGAAGTTGAGATGATCATGACAACCATTGATTTAGCCGATAGAGTGGAATTAACATTACTAAATTCTGACCAAATAAAAATTACATCTCATAACCGTTTTGTTCCAGATGATAATCGGAACCTAGCCTATCAAGCAGCGATGCTTTTAAAGAATAGGTTTCATGTATCAAAAGGTGTTTCCATTACGATTACTAAAACGATACCAGTTGCGGCCGGACTAGCTGGAGGAAGTAGCGATGCTGCTGCAACACTAAGAGGGTTAAATAAGCTGTGGGGCCTTGGTCTATCTATAGATGAGCTAGCTAAGCTAGGCTCAGAGATTGGCTCTGATGTGTCCTTTTGTGTGTATGGTGGAACGGCTTTGGCTACTGGACGGGGGGAGAAAATCCGTCATATTACTGCACCGCCTCATTGCTGGGTCGTATTAGCAAAGCCAACCATCGGTGTTTCGACGGGAGAAGTGTATGGACAATTAAATCTTGATAAAGTTAAGCACCCAAACGTACAAGCGATGATTACGGCTATTGAGCAAAAGGATTATAATGGAATATGTCATCTCGTTGGGAATGTACTAGAAGAAGTGACGCTAAAGTTATATCCAGAGGTTGCCCAAATTAAAGACCAAATGAAGAAATTTGGAGCAGATGCTGTTTTAATGAGTGGGAGTGGGCCGACTGTATTTGGTTTGGTCCATCATGACTCTAGAATGCAAAGGGTTTATAACGGTTTAAGAGGCTTCTGTGATCAAGTATATGCTGTTCGAATTCTTGGAGATCGAAATCAACTTGATTAAATCCGTATAAAAGTGGTATATTTACATAAAATATTCGGATTTTGGATGGTGACAAGATGAAGACAAAGCGTAGCGGTAGACTTGTCGATATGACGTATTATATGATACAGCATCCACATGAGTTAATTCCTCTAACTTATTTTGCAGAACGATATAAATCTGCCAAATCTTCTATTAGTGAAGATTTAGGTATTATTAAACAATCGTTAGAAGAGCAAGGTGTCGGGACATTAATAACGGTAGCGGGGGCAGCTGGCGGTGTGAAATACATTCCAAGACTTTCAAAGGAAGAAGCAAGTTCATTTGTAAACGAGCTTTGTGAGAGGTTTATTAAACCTGATCGTCTTCTTCCAGGTGGATATTTATATTTAACAGATTTATTAGGAAACCCAAAGCTTGTTCAACAGATCGGTCTTATGTTTGCATCTATATTTGCTAATAGAAAAATAGATGTAGTGATGACAGTTGCGACGAAAGGAATCCCATTAGCCTATGCGGTTGCCAATTTCCTTCAAGTTCCAGTCGTAATAGTAAGAAGGGACAGTAAGGTAACTGAAGGCTCAACAGTTAGTATTAACTACGTAACGGGTTCTTCTAAACGAATACAAACGATGGTACTTGCAAGGAGAAGTTTAGAGGTTGGTTCAAATGTATTAATTATCGATGACTTTATGAAAGCTGGCGGAACCATTAACGGTATGATCAGTTTATTGGATGAATTTAATGCTAAGGTTGCAGGTATAGGAGTATTGGTTGAATCCGAAGATATCGAGGAACGACTAGTCGATGAGTATTACTCATTAGTGCGACTATCAGATGTAAATGTTAGGGATAAATCTATTGAAGTTATACCAGGGAACTATCTAAATCATTATGACCAAATGACAATAATAGAAGGAGAGCTAGAGGATGAAAATTATCCAAACGAATAATGCCCCACAGGCGATAGGTCCTTATTCACAAGGCCTTATTGTTAACAATATGTTTTATAGTTCAGGACAAATTCCATTAACGGCTGATGGAGAAATGATTAGTAGTGATATACAAACTGAAACACATCAAGTGTTTAAAAACTTACAAGCTGTACTTGCAGAAGCTGGTGCTTCTTTAGAAACAGTTGTAAAAACAACTGTCTTTTTAAAGGATATGAATGACTTTGCGGAATTTAATGAAGTGTATGGCCTTTATTTTTCCTCTCATAAGCCAGCTAGGTCATGTGTTGAGGTTGCTAGACTTCCGAAAGATTCTAAGGTAGAGATAGAAGTAATCGCTCTAGTTAAATAAGAAAAAATACCTATCTTACATGAGATAGGTATTTTATTTTAAGTTAAGAACCTTGTGTTAGTTTTTACAATGTTACGGCTACATCCAGCTCCAGCGCCCAGTCAAGATGAAACGGCGACGATCTTTGCCATTTTCATCCTACTCGAGGGAAAAGAAATGTCACTTTCCTTGGTCAAATAACCTGTCATGAATAAAAGAGAAACTACCCTTTTTTTTATGGCAGAACATTCGCTCTGCCTTAGGCAAAGCGGGGCGCTTTGAGCCATTCGTTCCCCCTAAAAAAACCCTTTTAAAACAAAAAATGCTATTTTTTTACCAATTTTTCGAAAATTTTTTTCATATTAGCAGGAAATTGGAAAAATTCGTTGAATATTTTAACAAATGCTTTATTCAGGGAAAAGGTGGTGAACAGAATGGAAGTGACTGACGTAAGATTACGCCGCGTTAATACCGAAGGACGTATGCGAGCTATTGCTTCAATCACACTTGATCATGAATTTGTAGTTCATGACATTCGAGTGATTGATGGAAACAATGGTTTATTTGTGGCTATGCCTAGCAAGCGCACTCCTGATGGGGAGTTTCGTGATATCGCTCACCCGATTAATTCATCAACTCGCGGAAAAATTCAAGACGCTGTATTAGCGGAATATCATCGTTTAGGTGAGTTAGAAGTTGAGCTTGAAGAAGCTGGAGCATCGTAAATTAGATATGTAAAGGAACCTGTGTCAGTAGACCAGGTTCTTTTTATTTGTGTATAGTGAATGATTTCAGTAGCCTCATAGGATAAGCTTGAAAGTAGTTACATCCAAATATTACCTATAATATGTCAAATTAAAGACTTTATGGCATTATCTCAAACGTTGCATATATGTTTCCTTGAAATAACACACTATTTAAGATATATTCGATAGTGGATAATAAGGTCAACGGACCTTACTAAAGAATATTGGGGGGCTACTGATGACAAATCGTTTTGCTGTTGTATTAGCGGCAGGTCAAGGTACTCGCATGAAATCAAAATTGTATAAAGTGCTACACCCAGTTTGCGGAAAGCCAATGGTCGAGCATGTGATTGATCAGGTATCTTCAATTGGCTTAAATAAATTAGTCACTATCGTCGGGCACGGAGCTGAATTAGTACAATCATATATCGGAGATCGTACTGAATATGCTCTTCAAGAGGAGCAGCTAGGAACAGCACATGCTGTGATGCAAGCTAGTTCTGTATTAGAAGGTCAGGCAGGAACAACTTTAGTTATTTGTGGGGATACTCCTCTTATAACGGCAGAAACAATGGAAGCGCTATTGCGACATCATGAAGAAACACAGGCAAAGGCGACAATTTTAACAGCGCATGCTGAGGATCCAACTGGTTACGGACGGATCATTCGACAGTCTGATGGTGATGTTAAGAAAATAGTAGAACATAAAGATGCATCAAATGAGGAAAGAGCAATAAAGGAAATTAATACAGGAACCTATTGTTTTGATAACGAGGCTCTTTTTGAGGCACTAAAACAAGTATCAAACGATAATGTTCAAGGTGAATATTATTTGCCAGATGTTATCGAGATCATTAAAAATGCAGGTGAAACCGTTTCTGCCTATCAAACGGAGACGTTTGAAGAAACGTTAGGTGTAAACGATCGGGTCGCTCTTTCCCAAGCAGAAAAATTAATGAGAAAAAGAATTAACCATAAGCACATGGTTAATGGAGTTACCCTAATCGATCCTGAGCAAACGTATATTTCTCCAGATGCTGAAATAGGTAGTGATACAATCATTTATCCTGGCACTGTGATTTTAGGAAAATCCAATATAGAGTCTGACTGTATTGTTGGACCACATTCTGAAATTAAAGATTGTCAAATTGGCTCGTATACTGTCATAAAACAGTCTGTTGCCCACAACAGTTCAATTGGTAGTCAAGTAACCATTGGACCGTTTGCCCACATTAGGCCAGAATCTCATATTATGGATGAGGCTAAAATTGGAAACTTTGTAGAAATTAAAAAAGCTACCTTTGGCAAAGGTAGCAAAGCCTCTCATCTAAGCTATATCGGAGATGCTAATGTTGGAGACGATGTGAATATAGGCTGTGGTTCCATAACGGTTAACTATGATGGAAAGAAAAAATATTTAACTACCATTGAAGATGGTGTTTTTATTGGATGTAATTCTAATTTGATTGCACCTGTAACTGTTGGTAAGAATGCTTATGTAGCAGCAGGTTCAACCATCACTGATAACGTACCTGGTGAATCATTATCCATAGCAAGAGCGCGACAAGTAAATAAAGAAAATTATGTTAGTAAGTTAAAGAATAAAGAATAAAATTCCTAGTTGGAGGGTTTTTATCTCATGGCTCAATATTCAGATTCAAAATTAAAGCTGTTTACGCTAAATTCTAATCCTGCTCTTGCAGAAGAAATCGCAAAAGTCATAGGGGTAGAATTAGGTAAATCTTCTGTCTCTCGTTTTAGTGATGGTGAGATTCAAATCAATATCGAAGAAAGTATTCGTGGTTGTGATGTGTATGTTGTTCAATCAACAAGTGCCCCCGTAAACGAACATATTATGGAGCTACTTATCATGATTGATGCGTTAAAGCGTGCTTCAGCAAAGACAATTAATATTGTGATGCCATATTACGGCTATGCAAGGCAAGATCGAAAAGCAAGAGCACGTGAACCAATCACTGCAAAGCTAGTGGCTAATCTTTTAGAGACAGCTGGAGCTAGCCGTGTGATTACATTGGATCTACACGCACCACAAATCCAAGGATTCTTTGACATCCCAATTGATCACTTAATGGGTGTTCCTATTTTAGCGGATTATTTTGAAGGTAAAAACTTAAATGATATTGTCATAGTGTCCCCTGATCACGGTGGTGTCACACGTGCTAGAAAAATGGCTGATCGTTTAAAAGCGCCAATTGCTATTATTGATAAACGACGTCCAAAACCAAATGTCGCAGAAGTGATGAATATTGTAGGGAATATAGAAGGAAAAACAGCTATCCTAATCGATGATATTATCGATACTGCTGGAACAATTACATTAGCAGCGAATGCATTAGTAGAGAATGGAGCAAAAGAAGTGTATGCGTGCTGTACACATCCAGTTCTGTCGGGTCCAGCTATGGAACGTATTCAAAATTCTAAGATTGCAGAACTAGTGGTGACGAATTCGATTGCACTAGTAGAAGATAAGAAGAGTCAAAAGGTAACTGAATTATCGGTAGCCCCATTAATTGGTGAAGCTATTATACGTGTCCACGAACAGCAATCAGTAAGTACATTATTTGATTAAAACCGAATAGTTTGTTTAGATCTTCCTCCATTGGGAAAAGTATAATAGGACAACCTATTTATTCAAAACCGAATGGAGGAAGTTTTTTCATGGCTCAAGCAATGTTGAAAATGGAAGAAAGAACAAATTTAAAACATTCACAAAATCGTGTCATTAGAGAAAAGGGTAGTTTCCCTGCTGTTATTTATGGAAATAAACAAGCAAGTAAACCGGTTGCAATAGATAGCTCGGAGTTTATTAAGGTAATTAGAGAAGTAGGGAGAAATGGAATTTTAACCCTTACCGGAGCAGGTGAAAATGTTCAGGTTATGCTTCATGATCTACAGACGGACCCGCTAAAAAATGAGATTATCCACGCAGATTTTTATATCGTTGATATGAGTTCAGAGGTAGAAGTAAATGTAAACATCCATCTAACAGGTGAAGCAATCGGTGTTAAATCAGGAGGAGTCTTGCAGCAATCAATGCATGAGATTTCCGTTACAGCTCTTCCTTCTAACATACCAGCGTCTATTGATGTGGATGTAACTAGCTTAGATGTAAACGAAACGGTGTATGTGAAGGATTTACCAACAGGAAATTACACCATTAACCACGAGGAATCTCAAGTAATTGCGTCTATACTTCCTCCTAAGGTGGAAGAAGAACTAGACTCAGGAGAAACTCAAGATGGTGTCGATGAAACAAACGGTACTGAGGGTGACGAAGAAGAAAAATAGTCCTTAAAAATCTACCTTAGATAGACGTAACCAGTCTGGTTACGTTTATTTTTTGGCTTAAAAAGAAGGTATTTCCCCTCTAATTACGTATACTAAAGAGGGGAACTCCAATTTGGTAGAATAAGCCCCACAAGAAGAAATGAGGTTTTGGAGGTAAGTATGAAGGTTATTATTGGTCTAGGAAATCCTGGAAGGGAGTATGCTCAAACACGTCATAATGTGGGATTTATCACCATTGATGAGTTAGCGATGAGACATCAAATTCCCTTAGATAAAGAAAAATTTAAAGCACTTTATGGATCTGGTATCATGAACGGCGAAAAGGTAATTTTGTTAAAGCCTTTAACCTATATGAATCTATCTGGTGAGGCTGTTCGTCCTATCATAGATTATTTTAATGTAGATATTGATGATATTGTTGTCATATATGATGATTTGGATTTGCCAGTGGGAAAAGTACGTCTTCGTGCAAAAGGAAGTGCAGGAGGACAAAATGGTATGAAATCTATTATTCAACATATTGGAACACAAGAGTTTAAAAGGATTCGAATTGGTATAGGCAGGCCACAAAATGGGATGAAAGTACCTGATTATGTACTAGGGAAATTCGTAGGAGAAGATGTTCCAGCCATGGTTCAATCCATTAAAACAGCTGCAGATGCGTGTGAAACATGGATGAAGCATACCTTTATTGATGTTATGAACCAGTATAATTCAAAAGATTAACCGGTATTTTCTTATGTCTCTTACATACAATAATGAATAAGATTTCTTCTAAGCGTTCATAATATGAATAAAGGACTGCTAGGAGGAATATTTCTATGTCTATTCATTATAATTGCCGTCATTGTGGTGTAAATGTAGGAACAATTGATAGAATGTCATTACATAGTGAGCAATTAGGGTTTAACCAATTAAATGATGAAGAGCGTCTTGATATGATTACGTATCAGCAAAACGGTGATATTGAAGTGAAAACAATTTGTGAGGATTGCCATGAGGCATTAGATAGGAACCCTCATTATCATGAGCGTGAATATCATACATTTATTCAATAAGCTTTGGTAAAGCCAAAGCATTTTTCTATTTCATTATTAAGAACCATTGGAGAGGAGGGGTTGGATTGTTAGCACTTAGAGATCTCTTTGTACAAAACGATGATTTTCAGACAGTTATAGATGGCATAGAAGGAAATTTAAAGGAACAATTAGTAGCAGGGCTTTCGGGATCTGCTAGGACGATTCTACTTTCTTCTTTATATGCAAAATTAGATCAACCCCAGCTAGTTGTGACTCACAATTTATATCAAGCACAAAAGTTATACGATGATCTTGTTGAATTAATTCCAAATGAGGAAGTATTTATATACCCTGTGAACGAGCTCATTGCCTCAGAAGTTGGTATCGCCAGTCCGGAATTAAAAAGCCAAAGAATAGAAGTATTGAACTACTGGAGTCAGCACGAGAGAGGAATATTAATAGTTCCCATCGCAGGATTAAGAAGGCTCTTGCCAAAAAGGGAAAAGTGGTTACGGGCACAACAATCAATCCAACTAGGAGATGAGATTTCTATAGAGGAATTTTCAACTCTTTTAACTAAGCTAGGCTATGAACGAACATCTATGGTCGCGACCCCAGGAGAATATAGTATCCGTGGGGGAATTATTGATATCTATCCATTGACAGAGGAATCTCCTGTTCGGATTGAATTGTTTGATACAGATGTAGATTCAATACGAACCTTTGACATTGAAGATCAACGTTCTAAAGATAAGCTCACATCATTTTCGTTTGGACCTGCAACGGAAGTGCTGTTTGATGAAGATGAACTTACGTTAGGGACGGAAAGGTTAGAGAAAGGTCTTGCACAATCACTCAAAAAGCTTAAAGATGAGAATGCAAAAAAGTTATTAGCGGAACATATTTCATATGAATTAGAATTGTTGAAAGATGGCCAGATTCTACAACAAATGTTTAAGTATCTATCAATATTTTATAAAGAACCTGCTAGTTTACTAGACTATTTACCGAAGAACACCCTTGTGATTATTGATGAAATTAGCCGTGTTCAAGAGATGTCAGATACACTTGAAAAGGAAGAGCTAGAGTGGTACACCTCTTTATTAGGGGAAGGGGAAATCATTCATGACCTGTCATTATCTCATTCCTTTTTCCCTCTTATACATGGAACTGAAAAGGCTATTATTTATATTTCATTATTTTTAAGACATGTTCCACATACGAATCCCCAAAATATAGTGAATATGTCCTGTAAAGCTATGCAAACGTTTCATGGTCAACTAAATGTGTTAAAAACTGAGCTAGAGCGTTGGCAAAAAGCTCATTATTCTGTTGTGTTTTTAGGCGCGACAGCAGAGCGTGTAAAAAAACTAGACCGAGTGCTAACAGACTATGATATCGATGCCATGACCATTGGAAGCAACGATCCATTGCTAAAGGGAAAACTGCAAATTGTACAAGGTCGATTAAATGATGGATTTGAAATTCCAATGCAGAAGATCGCTATCATTACGGAAGAGGAACTGTTTAAGAAACAGCCACCTAAAAGAACACAGAGAAGACAAAAGCTTTCCAATGCAGAACGAATCAAAAATTACTCAGAATTAAAAGTGGGTGATTATGTTGTTCATGTAAATCACGGTATTGGAAAGTTCTTAGGGATTGAGACGCTCGAAATTAATGGCATTCATAAGGATTATATACATATTAAATACCAAGGAAACGATAAACTATATGTACCTATCGATCAAATAGATCAAGTGCAAAAATATGTTGGATCGGAAGGAAAAGAGCCGAAAGTATATAAACTTGGCGGGACAGAATGGAAAAAGGTAAAGAAGAAGGTTGAATCTTCGGTCCAGGATATAGCAGATGATTTAATCAAGCTTTATGCAGAAAGAGAAGCAAGTAAGGGTTATGCCTTCACTAAAGATGGGCATGAGCAGCAGGAATTTGAATCTTCCTTCCCATATCAGGAAACAGAGGATCAATTACGTTCCATTGAAGAAATTAAAGTCGATATGGAGCGGGAACGACCGATGGACCGGTTATTATGTGGTGATGTAGGTTATGGGAAAACGGAGGTAGCGATTCGTGCTGCATTTAAAGCGATTATGGATGGGAAACAAGTCGCCTTTCTTGTGCCTACAACCATTTTAGCACAGCAGCACTATGAAACGATTAGAGAACGTTTTCAAGATTATCCAATCGAAATTGGTTTGTTAAGTCGTTTCCGAAGTAAAAAGCAACAAACAGAGACGATGAAGGGGCTAAAGCAAGGTACAGTCGACATTGTGGTGGGGACACATCGCCTTTTGTCTAAAGACATTGAATATAAGGACATTGGGTTACTCATCATCGATGAAGAGCAGCGGTTTGGGGTGACCCATAAAGAGAAGATCAAACAACTTAAGACGAATATAGATGTACTCACTTTAACCGCTACTCCTATTCCACGAACACTTCATATGTCAATGCTTGGGGTTCGAGACTTATCTGTAATCGAGACACCTCCGGAAAATCGTTTTCCAGTTCAAACCTATGTAATGGAATATAACGGAGCATTAGTTAGAGAAGCGATTGAAAGAGAAATGGCAAGGGGAGGACAAGTCTATTTTCTTTATAATCGAGTCGAGGACATCGAGCGTAAGGCTGATGAAATTTCCATGCTAGTTCCAGATGCAAAAGTTACATATGCTCACGGTAAGATGAATGAAAATGAGCTCGAAAGTGTGATGTTAAGCTTTTTAGAAGGTGAAGCAGACGTTTTAGTAAGTACAACAATCATCGAAACAGGTGTAGATATTCCAAACGTAAATACGTTAATCGTGCATGATGCCGACCGTATGGGTCTATCTCAGCTATATCAGTTAAGGGGACGAGTAGGGCGTTCAAATCGTATTGCTTATGCATATTTTACTTACAAACGAGACAAGGTTTTAACAGAGGTAGCAGAAAAAAGATTACAGTCCATTAAAGAATTTACTGAGTTAGGTTCAGGTTTTAAAATTGCGATGCGAGATTTGTCCATTCGTGGAGCAGGAAATCTACTAGGAGCGGAACAGCATGGATTTATCGATTCTGTCGGCTTTGACCTTTATTCTCAAATGCTAAAAGAAGCCATTGAGGAAAGAAAAGGTGATTTAAAAGAAGAGAAGCCTGTTTCAGTTGAAATTGATGTAGATATTGATGCTTACATTCCAGATACGTATATCAAGGATGGAAGGCAAAAGATTGATATGTACAAGAGATTTAAATCTATTTCTTCTCAAGAAGATTTAATGGAATTACAAGAAGAAATGCTTGACCGTTATGGTGAATATCCAATTGAGGTTGAATATTTATTTAAGTTAACAGAGTTGAAACTGCTTGCGATAGCGGCTAAAATTGATAGCATTAAGCAAGTGAAACAAGATGTGACCATTTTATTGTCAGAACAAATGAGTCAGTTAATTGATGGAGCTAAATTGTTTATGGTTGGAAATCAAGTAGGAAAGTTTGTAGGGTTAGGTATGGAGAATGGGAAAGTGAAAATTGTGATCCATACGAAAGGACTTGCGGTTGAAAAGTGGGTTTCTTCGATTGAAACTTTCTTAGCAGAAATTCCACACCTGTTAAAAGAAGGTGTGAATGCGTAAGAAGGCAACTTCTAATCACAAGTTCGTTTAGTAATTTATTCCAGTCACCGAATTTTTCAGGTTGCTCGTGTATAGAACTTTTTATGTGAAGGATACTAATCTCAGGCAAAGGTGATTTATACAACTATGGTATTCCCATCCAAATCACCAAGATTATCAATCATCATATGAAAGTGAGGCATCTTTAGAATGAAAGCAACTGGAATAGTTCGTAGAATTGATGATTTAGGACGTGTGGTAATTCCTAAAGAAATTAGAAGAACCCTTCGAATTCGTGAAGGAGATCCACTAGAAATCTTTGTTGACCGTGATGGTGAAGTAATCCTAAAGAAATACTCGCCAATTAGTGAATTAAGTGATTTTGCAAAGGAATATGCAGATGCATTATATGACAGCTTAGGACATACTATTTTAATATGTGACAGAGATAGCTTTATCGCAGTTGCTGGAGGATCGAAGAAAGAATATTTAAGTAAGAATATTAGTGAACAAGTCGAAAAAATCATGGAAGAAAGAGGTTCTGTATTAGAACCAACAGAGAAAAAAGTCGCGATTGTTGAAGGCACAGAAGAAACATTGTCATATACGGTCGGTCCTATCGTTGCGAATGGTGATCCAATCGGAGCGGTTGTGATTCTCTCCAAGGATGCAACATTAGGAGAGGTAGAACAAAAAGCAGTTGAGACAGCAGCTGGGTTTTTAGCAAGACAAATGGAATCATAATCATGAAGAAGGAGAGGCAGCATATAAAGCTGCCTCTTTTACATATTACAAAGGCAATAAGCGGTTCCCTCCATACATATGGTATAATACATGCGCAATTAACTTGAAAGGAAACAAAGTCATGATCTTACATAGTGGAGGTAAACAGACATTTTGGCATGGAGCCTTGTTGCTAACGATCGCTGGTGTTATAACCAAAATTTTAAGTGCAGCCTATCGTGTTCCGTATCAAAATATCGCTGGGGATATCGGCTTTTATATATATCAGCAGGTCTATCCATTTCTTGGAATTGTACTCGCTCTATCTTTATATGGATTTCCAGTGATGATTTCTAAGATGATATCTGAAAATGGAGAAAACGACCAAAAGGAAACACCCATTCTCGCCCTTAGTTTTCTAACTATATCGTTTTTTAGTGTGATTGTGTTCCTCGGTTTATATGGATTTGCAGAATTAATCGCAAATCTTATGGGTGATATAGAACTGAAAATGCCAATTCGTATGGCATCTTTCACATTTTTGTTGTTACCGGTTATTTCAGTTCTAAGAGGTTTTTATCAAGGGAAAGAAAATATGCTTCCTACTGCTATATCCCAAGTAATGGAACAATCCATGAGGGTCAGTACCATCCTTATTGTAGCTTATTATTTGACAGTGATTGGATCCGATGCCTATCAAGTTGGTTCTGGAGCTGTTTTTGGATCTGTTACAGGTGGTTTTGCAGCCATGGCTGTGCTGTTTATGTTTCGAAGAAAGCACCTGTCATCTGGAAATGTTTTACGAGTGGTGAAACATTTCTCTTCTACTACTATCAAGTCATTTCCTTACAAAAAACTGATTTTCGGCAGTTTAATTATATGTATAACAGGCTTAACGCTTGTATTATTTCAGTTAGTAGATGCCTTTACTTTATATTCCTTGTTAATTCAATCTGGCGTGGAGGAACAATATGCAAAAACGGTCAAAGGGATCTTTGATCGAGGACAGCCATTAATTCAACTTGGAGTGGTTCTTTCAACGTCATTGTCGTTATCACTCGTTCCAGCTGTTGCCAAGGAGCATAAGGCGAAAGATCATTCTTCATTAATCGCT
The DNA here is from genome assembly GCF_042680805.1 of Bacillus salitolerans. Classification (NCBI taxonomy): domain Bacteria; kingdom Bacillati; phylum Bacillota; class Bacilli; order Caryophanales; family Bacillaceae; genus Bacillus; species Bacillus salitolerans. Next base: position 31,924 of record NZ_JBHUEM010000013.1, read on the forward strand.
AATACTAAATTTGCAATATTGGTGAATCTTATTATTAGCGTTGGGGCTACCAGTGGTTTAGTAGCAATAATGAAATACACAAATCTTATGCTATTTATGGATATCAAGGGTACAGGTGTTTTGCAGGTACTCGCTTTTTCTATATTATTTTTATCGATTAGCTTGACACATGCTGCTATTTTACAAGGGTTAGGCTATATCAAGTATCCAGCGATATCAGTAATCGTGGGAGTAGTGTTGAAATGGATTTTGAATGTAATGTTAATTCCTAAATGGGGTACATATGGAGCTGCATTTGCTACAATTATGGCACTTCTTCTCATAGCATCGATAAATAGCTGGATCCTATACAAAAGATTTAAACTACCGAGATTGCTTTCACTCTTAACTTATACAAAGATTCTTCTAGCTGGGGGGATCATGATCTTCGTCATAAAAGGATATGAAGCATTATTTTTTATGTTTGTTCAAGATGACGAAAGCAGGATGTTTGGAACTATTTTTGCACTAAGTTCCGTAATCGTTGGTGCTTCGGTTTATTTTTTGACACTGCTATTGATGAAGGTTTTTCAAAGCACCGAATTCGAGTTACTTTCATCATTAATAAATAGGCGAAAACGTAATCTGTAAGGAGGATTCACATGACAAATACCATTTTTGTATTGGGGCTAGGTGCAGGTGAACTTGGCCAACTATCCTTGAATATGTATAACAAAATAAAATCACTACCTTTATTGTATGTTAGAACGTATGATCATCCTATTATCTCAGATTTAGAGAAGGAAGGAATAAGAATACATAGTTTTGATTCCATTTATGAACAGAATGACAGTTTTCAGGCAGTTTACGATGAGATTGTGGAAATATTATGTGATCGTGCAAAAGAGAGTGATTTATATTATGCGGTTCCAGGTCACCCTCTCGTTGCAGAAAAAACCGTACAAATGCTCTTAGAGAAAAGAACTGACGGTCTAAAAGTTGTGATCGAAGGAGGCAGTAGTTTTATTGATCCTATGTTAACAGCACTTGAAATCGACCCAATTGAAGGCTTTCAAATACTTGATGCAACATCTTTCCAGGTCAAAGAGCTACAGCTTGAGCAGCACATGATTATTTGTCAGGTATATGATCAATTCGTTGCTTCAGATGTGAAGTTATCTTTGATGGAAAGGTTACCGGATGACTATGAAGTCTTTGTTGTTACGGCTGCAGGAACGTCCATTCAAGAGATAAAAAAAGTCCCATTATATGAATTAGATCATGGAATGAATGTTAACAATCTAACTACTCTATATATTCCACCAGTAAAGGATGAGCAGCTCCTATATAGTCAATTTTATATGTTGCGCAAGGTGATAGCTGATTTAAGAGGGCCGAATGGATGTCCATGGGACAAAGAGCAAACCCATCAATCTCTAAAGCCTTACCTTTTGGAGGAGGCATATGAAGTAATAGAAGCGATTGATGAAGAAGATGATGACCATTTAGTGGAAGAACTAGGGGATGTCTTGCTTCAAGTGATGCTCCATGCACAAATTGGTGAAGATGAAGGCTGGTTTAGCATTGATGATATTATAAAGTCTATCACTGCAAAGATGATTAGGCGACATCCGCATGTGTTTGGTAATGTGACGGCAAATACAGCAGAGGACGTCGTTAAGAATTGGGATGCTATTAAAAAGCAAGAAGCAAAATCAGAGGACGATTCCATCCTTCAATCAATCCCTGGTTCCTTACCAGGTTTAATGCTCGCCTACAAGCTTCAAAAGAAAGCAGCAAAGGTAGGATTTGACTGGACTGATGTAGAACCTATTTGGGGAAAGGTGTATGAAGAGATAGAAGAGTTAAAACAGGAGATTGCTGAAAAATCCCCACAGGAAAGAATTTCAAAGGAATTTGGAGATTTATTATTTGCTCTTGTCAATTTAGGTCGATTTTATGGAGTTGAACCAGAAGTTGCGATTTCAGAAACCAATAGTAAATTTAAGAAAAGGTTTCAGTACATTGAGCGAGAAGTAAAGAGAAAAGGATTGAAAATGGAAAACTTACCTCTAGAGCAGTTAGATCAATATTGGGAGGAAGCAAAAATGAAAGAGGGTAAAGGGGACTGAGGTCATGAGATTAGATAAATTTTTAAAGGTATCAAGATTAATTAAAAGAAGAACACTTGCAAAGGAAGTAGCCGATCAAGGGAGAATAAAAATTAATGGTATCGAGGCAAAAGCTAGTTCGAACGTGAAAATCGGTGATACGTTAACAGTAAGATTCGGTCAAAAACTCGTTACAGTTGAAATCGATTCGATTCAAGAGACTTCAAAGAAAGAGGAAGCAGCTCAAATGTATACCGTCATAAAAGAAGAACGTTTAGATAGTGAAGAAAGTCTAACGTAGGCTTGTTCTAAATCAGCTCTCCCCTACATATGTTTGTAATAAAGTTTATTTTCATAGTGGGGGATGAAAAACATGAACCAATATTACGACACAGGCTCTACAACCAAAACAACTCCTGAGCATGATGTGATTATGAGAGGAAGAAGACTATTAGATATTACGGGAGTAAAGCAAGTCGAGAGCTTTGATAATGAAGAATTCCTACTTGAAACAGTAATGGGAATTCTCGCGATTCGCGGCCAAGGTCTCCAAATGAAAAACCTTGATGTTGATAAAGGGATTGTTTCAATAAAAGGAAGAATCTTTGACATTGTCTATTTAGACGATCAACATGGGGAGAAAGCTAAAGGACTCTTTGGCAAGTTATTCAAATGAGCCTAACTATTCAATTTTACACAATGCTTGCTATGATTGGTATGGGAAGCTGGATTGGTGCTGCTCTTGATACATATGGTCGCTTCTTAAAGCGACCAACTAGAGCACGCTGGTTTGTTTTTATTAATGATGTCTTTTTTTGGATAGTACAAGGCCTCGTAATATTCTATATATTGCTTTTGGTAAATGAAGGGGAGCTTCGATTTTATGTCTTTTTAGCATTACTTTGTGGATATGCAGCATATAAGAGTCTCTTTCAATCCTATTACAATAAATTATTAGAATTTATCATAACAACCGTTATCAAATTGTACAAGTTCCTCGCGAAACTAGTTAGGGTTCTTATTATTAGGCCTATTCAGTTACTAATCCAAGCTACTATCGTTGTATTGGTTGGTTTGTGGAACATATTATTAAAAATTCTTATACTTCTTATAAAAATTTGCTTTACGCCGATAAAGTGGATAGGTATAATACTTTGGAAGCTCGTTCCTAAAAAGATAAAAATGTTTTTTTCTCAAGTAGCAGGATTTTTCAAACAAATCAAGAATCTGAAAACTACGTGGAAAAAATTCAAGGACTTCTTAAAAAAATGGTGGACGAAATTTCGCAGTTAGGAGGGAGGAAAACGAGCATGAATGCAATGAAAAGAGAAAAACATAAACAGATTCAATCAGACTACCAAAAAGTTGTAGTGGAAAAAGAAAAGCTCGTTTTACACCGTCGTCGTGGTCTAGTAAGGCGTTTAACTGTATTTGGAATCGTAGTTTCTATCGTTAGTTTCTTTATGATCACAACCTTTTTGTCACAAAACGAAGCACTTGGTCATAAGCTAGAACAGAGGAATAAATTGCAAGCCGAACTACAGAAAATGGAAACGAAACAAACAAGATTAGAAGAAGAAATTGTTAAACTAAATGATGATGAATATATAGCTAAAATTGCTAGAAGAGATTATTTTTTATCCAATGAAAACGAGATAATCTTTTCGATTCCTGAAGATGACACGGGCAATTGACACTATATTTTTTAATTGGTTATAATATAAGCAATTTGATTTGTTGATTTTTTATTTATTTAAGGAGGAGCATTTTTTTTATGTCAATCGAGGTAGGCAGCAAGCTACAAGGAAAGGTAACAGGCATTACAAATTTTGGAGCGTTTGTGGAGCTGCCAGGTGGTTCTACTGGTCTAGTTCATATTAGTGAAGTTGCTGATAACTACGTTAAAGATATTAATGAGCATCTAAAAGTTGGAGACGAAGTTGAAGTAAAGGTTATTAATGTTGAAAAGGATGGAAAAATTGGTCTATCTATCAAAAAGGCAAAAGAAAGACCACCACAAGTATCATCTACACAACGTCCAAATGCCGGAGGCCGCCCGCGCGGAGGCTCTAACCGCCAGGGGTCAAATTTCCGAGACCGTGATCAGCGTGAAACAGAAACATTCGAACAAAAAATGAATCGTTTTCTAAAAGATAGTGAAGATCGCTTATCTTCATTAAAACGCAACACAGAATCGAAACGTGGAGGTCGTGGGGCTAGACGCGGTTAGCTTGCTGTCCGAATCTATATAAATCAAAGAGCTTACCTACCGGTAGGCTCTTTTTACATTGGTAAAAGGCTCATCTATTCGTCCTTAGTCGACATAAATGAAATATGATAACTTTTTACCAAGTTTTTCTTTAAAATCTCGACAAATTTTATTGGCAGTAATATGTAATGACTGTAAGATTTCAAATAGGTTTTTAGATAAAAATACATTTAGGGTGGTGTATCACAGCTTGCCAAAGCGTACGGTTCCTACCCGTGAGGCCTGTGGTTCTATTTCCACAACCGCTATTAAAAAAAGACTGTCGCATAAAAGAGGCAGTCTTTTTTATTTGCAATTTTCTAAAAAAATATGGTTTTTCTGTTCTCTTTTAGTGAAACTCGTCGAACGTTTTATAAAGCTTGTCCTGTTCTTTTGACAAAAAATTGAAAGATGCTTGTTTATAATTACAACCATCAATAATATTCGGGTGGAGGTAATATTATGCAAAAAACCGAAAGGAACATAACAGGTCCCTGGACAGAATTAGCGACGGTCGATCGAATATATAACACAATTCTTCAAACGACTTCAAAACTACAGCAAAAAATAGAAATCATCTTATTTCAAAAAGGCTTATTAATTGTAATGATTGGTTTCTTACTAGGGAGAGCACTAATTCTTGAACAAATTATGCCTTTCGCGATTCCTTTCTATGCAGCTGTTTTTATGATGAGAAGAGAAAAATCAATCTTAGCAATGTTTGCCTTATTAGCTGGTGCGACAACTGTTGGCTTTGGAAACGCAGGTATCGTTTTCACATCGATTATATTTTTTTTAGTTATTCGGCTCATTGCAAATAAAATTAACTATTCAACGGTAAAATCTCTTCCTTATCTAGTGTTTTTTGCTAGTGTACTATCGAATATTGCGTTTACAGTAGTGATTTCTAAACCCCTTAGCTTATATCATTTATCGATGGTAGCGGTTGAGGCAGCGCTCAGCTTCATTCTTACGATGATCTTCTTACAAAGTGTTCCACTCATTAGTTTGAGGAAACGGAAGCAGGCTTTAAAAACAGAAGAGATTATTTGCTTAATTATTTTAATTGCATCGGTTCTGACAGGAACTATTGGATGGTCACTATACGATATGTCTATAGAACATATTTTCTCTCGCTATTTAGTCCTTATATTTGCATTTTGCGCAGGGGCTACGATTGGATCCACGGTTGGTGTAGTAACTGGATTGATTCTGAGTTTAGCGAATGTGACAAGCTTATATCAAATGAGTTTATTAGCTTTTTCTGGATTACTAGGGGGACTATTAAAAGAAGGTAGAAAATTTGGTGTTGCAGTTGGGTTATTAATTGGAACACTTTTGATTGGTTTGTATGGTGAAAACCAAAGTGAATTGCTAAATACTGTGTTTGAATCATTACTCGCCATCGCTCTTTTCTTTCTCACACCACAAAATTTGCTTTCAAAATTAGCAAGATATATTCCAGGAACAGCTGAGCACACAGCCGAACAACAACAATACTTACGGAAAATTAGAGATGTTACGGCAAACCGGGTTGAGCAGTTTTCAAGCGTTTTTCAAGCATTATCAAAAAGCTTCTCTCAATACGGATTGCTCCAGGAAGATAAAGATGATGATAGAGAGATAGACTACTTTTTAAGTAATGTGACGGAAAAAACATGTCAAACTTGCTTTAAAAAAGAACAGTGCTGGGCAAAAAACTTTAATACAACCTATGAGTACATGCATAAGATTATGCGGGAATCTGAAGATTTATCGTTTGGTCGAAACGTCAATTTTCATAGAGAATGGGAAAAGCATTGTGTAAAGCCAGCTAAGGTAATCGATGCAATCCAACATGAATTAACCTATTATCAGGCAAATCAAAAATTAAAAAAGCAGGTTAGAGAAAGTCGCCGTCTTGTAGCCGACCAGTTACTAGGTGTGTCACAAGTTATGGGGGATTTTGCAAGAGAAATACAAAGAGAAAGGGAAAATCATACGATTCAAGAGGATCAAATTCTAGATGCACTTCGTGATTTTGGTATTGAAATTGGACATGCCGATATATACAGCTTAGAGCAAGGAAATGTAGATATTGAAATGAGTGTTCCATATTGTAACGGAAGTGGAGAATGCGAAAAATTAATTGCACCTATTCTTTCAGAAATATTACAAGAGACGATTATTGTGAAAAAAGAAGAGTGCTCCGCTTATCCAAATGGAAATTGTCATGTTACGTTCGGCTCTGCCAAAACTTTTGTTATAGAAACAGGTATTGCTAACGCTGCTAAAGGAGGAGCCTTTGTTTCAGGTGATAGCTATTCAACGATTGAGCTTGGCGCTGGCAAGTATGCTATTGCCATTAGTGATGGTATGGGTAACGGTGAAAGAGCGCACCTAGAAAGTAATGAAACACTATTACTCTTACAAAAAATATTGCAAAGTGGTATAGAGGAAAAGGTCGCTATTAAATCGGTAAATTCAGTTCTGTCATTAAGAACGACAGATGAAATTTTTACAACGCTTGATTTAGCGATGATTGACTTGCAGGATGCAAGTGCCAAATTTTTAAAGATTGGTTCAACACCTAGCTTTGTGAAACGCGCAGAAAAGGTAATGAAGATAGAAGCTAGTAACCTACCAATGGGCATTATTCAAGAATTCGAAGTGGATGTCGTAAGTGAACAATTAAAGGCTGGCGATTTACTCATTATGATGAGTGATGGGATTTTTGAAGGACCAAAGCACGTTGAAAATTATGATGTATGGATGAAGAGAAAGATAAAGGAAGTGGAAACGGAAGACCCACAAGAAGTAGCGGACTTGATCATGGAAGAAGTCATTCGAACTAGAGGTGGACAAATAGAAGATGATATGACCATTGTAGTTGCAAAAGTAAAACATAACCTACCTAAATGGTCTGCCATCCCTTTATACCATAAGAAAGTAATGTAACGATGGAAGATTAAGAGACTGACCAAAATAAGCAAATTTAGAACAAGGATTTACTAGTTTAAAAAAACTAATAGAAACGTATAAAACAAAGAAATCCCGTCCATGATGGTAATACATTAAGAAGGAGGGGATGGCAGTTGAAAAAAGGTACAATTAAGCAAATCCTATTAATCACAGATGGTTGTTCAAATCAAGGGGAAGATCCAATTGCGATGGCTGCCCTAGCAAAAGAGCAAGGGATCACAGTTAATGTTATTGGTGTAATGGAAGAGGATGTAATAGATGGTAAGGGAATGCAAGAGATAGATGGAATCGCAATGTCAGGTGGTGGAGTAAGTCAGGTCGTATATTCACAACAGCTCTCACAAACGGTTCAAATGGTGACGAGAAAAGCTATGACACAAACTATACAAGGTGTTGTAAATAAGGAACTCCAGCAAATTTTAGGTTCAACCACCACTATGGAAGATTTACCCCCAGATAAACGTGGTGAAGTGATGGAGGTCGTGGATGAAATCGGTGAAACATCTGATCTTGAGGTACTTGTATTAGTGGATACTAGTGCAAGTATGAAACACAAGCTACCAACTGTAAAGGAGGCACTACTAGATTTATCACTAAGTTTAAATGCACGTATCGGTGATAATCATTTCTCAGTGTTTGTATTTCCTGGGAAAAAGAAAGACGTTGAAAAAGTACTAGATTGGACTCCTAAGCTAGAATCGTTATCGTCCATATTTCCAAAGCTGACAACAGGGGGGATTACACCAACCGGTCCTGCTATACGTGAAGCATTATCTCACTTTGGAAAGAAACGTTCATTAAGGAGTCTGATTTCTCGTGAAGAACAATATTTTGAAGAATCCGGCATGTAAGGTCACACCTGGAACAGTCATTGTTGGGAAATGGCATGCTCAGTCGTATAGAGTCATGAAGCCTTTAGGCTATGGAGCTAACGGTGTTGTCTACTTAGCAAATGGAAAAGCAGGTCAAGTTGCCTTAAAAATAAGTGACAATAGCATGTCCATCACGTCAGAAGTCAATGTATTAAAAAAATTTTCAAAGGTCCAAGGATCTTCCCTTGGGCCTTCTTTGCTAGACGTCGACGATTGGTTCCGAACAGATAATGGAATAACAGTTCCGTTCTATGTAATGGAATTTGTAAATGGAGATAATTTCATTGAATTTATTGAAAAACGTGGTACAGAGTGGACAGGCATCCTTTGCTCACAACTGTTGTTAGATTTGGATAAGCTCCACGAGGCTGGATGGGTATTTGGGGATTTAAAACCGGACAATTTATTAGTAACGGGTCCTCCTCCTAAGATTAGGTGGCTAGATGTTGGAGGTGTTACGATTCAAGGTCGTTCCATAAAAGAATTCACAGAGTTTTTTGACCGAGGTTATTGGGGAATGGGTTCAAGAGTGGCAGAACCAACTTATGACCTCTTTGCCGTGGCGATGATTATGATTAATGCATCGTTTCCTAAAAGATTTGCTAAAACAGAGGACACTAAGCACCAATTAAGGAATGTCATTTTGACGCACTCATCCCTTCGTCAGTACCATGATGTTATCATGAAGGCAATTGAGGGGAAATATTCAAAGGCACTTGATATGAGAAGAGATTTGGTCATTGCAATGAGTAAATCGAATGTCTCAACTTCACAGCCAGCTAAAGGTGGAAATGTAAAAGCAAATGTAGTTCCTAAGACGAAACCAACAAAGAAACCAGCAAACCAATCGGTAAAAAGAACTGATCGTAAAAGTAAGAAGAAAAAGGAATCATTTGGTCTAACGGAGACTCTGTTAATTCTACTCTTTTTATTTCTAGCTTATGTTCTCTATATATATGGACAACTTATTTAAAGGTTACTTCAGATGGTTAAAGAGAATAGTTGTTATTTTATAATTAGGAAAGAATGTTTTTGCAGAATGGAAAACAAAAATGGTAGGATATTTGTAGAGTTAAACGATATAACATTCTAAATAGGGCCTGATGAATAAATGGAAGAAAAAGTAAAACGCTTTATAATGAAAAACAATTTGTTGAAACCAAATTCAACAATCATTGTCGGTGTATCAGGTGGTCCTGATTCTCTCGCATTACTCCATTATTTGTGGGTAAATAGAGAATCTCAAAGCTGGGTGGTCATTGCTGCGCACGTTGATCACATGTTTAGAGGACAAGAATCTGCAGACGATATGAGGTTTGTCATTCAATTTTGCTTAGAGAGAGAGATAACCTTCGAAGCGACTCAGATAAATGTTAGGGAATATCAAGAAGAAAATGGCCTCTCTAGTCAAGTCGCAGCAAGGGAGTGCCGATTCTCTTTTTTTCAAGAGGTAATGAGAAAGTACAAAGCGGATTATGTAGCAGTTGCCCAGCATGGCGATGATCAAATTGAAACAGTACTGATGCGACTAGTAAGAGGTGGTACAAATAAGTCAATTGCAGGAATACATTCGAAACGCCCATTTGGAGCTGGGTTTATTGTTCGTCCATTTTTATCATTAACAAAAAAAGAGATTCTTCAATATTGCGAAAATCATTCGTTACAACCTCGAATTGATCCATCCAATCAAAAGGGGATTTATACAAGAAACCGGTTTCGAAATGAAATCGTTCCTTTTTTGAAAATGGAAAATCCTAATGTACATGTAGCATTTCAACAATTTAGTGAACAATTACTAGAAGATGAATATGTTTTAGAGGAATTAACAAAAGAAAAGATGAATACAGTAATTAAAAAGCGGGAAATAGACTATATCGAAATCTCTATCGATATGTTTCTAGCCTTGCCTATTTCTTTACAAAGAAGGTCACTTCATCTAATATTAAACTATCTTTATGAAACACGGCCTAGTTCTTTAAGTAACATACATATAGAACAAGTTTTTAAACTACTAAAGAGTAATCAACCATCCGGATCTCTTCATTTTCCAAATAGCTTGTTTGTAAACCGGTCATATCAAACCTGTATGTTTACATTTAAAAAGGAAAAAATACTTACATATGAATACCCTCTTCAAAAAGAGGACAAGATTCAACTACCGAATGGTGATGTTTTATGGAGTGAGCTTCACTCTGATTACCCCTCGAAGCTGAGTAATGATCTATTCGTTCTTCCTTCCGAAAAAATTGAATTTCCTCTCACTGTTCGTACTAGAAAACAGGGAGATAAATTGGAGCTAAAAGGGATGAAAGGAACAAAAAAGATAAAAGATATCTTTATTGATGAAAAAGTTCCTTTAGTAGACAGGGAAACATGGCCCATTGTGGTAGACAATGAGGGGACGATTTTATGGCTACCTGGCCTTAAGAAATCTAGACATGAATCTGCTAGAGAAGAATCATCACTGTATGCAATATTATTTTATCAAAGGCATTGAAACTTCTAGGAGGACCATACGTATGCATGAAGAAATTGAAAAGGTATTGATTTCAGAAGAACAAATTCAACAAAAGATTAGAGAACTTGGAGTAGAGCTAACAAAGGAATATGAAGGGAGATTTCCATTATTAGTAGGTGTCTTAAAAGGGGCTATGCCATTTATGGGTGACCTTTTAAAAAGAATTGATACACACTTAGAGATGGATTTCATGGATGTTTCCAGTTACGGGAATACAACGGTTTCTTCTGGAGAGGTAAAAATTATTAAGGATTTAGACACTTCAGTGGAAGGACGAGATATTTTAATTATTGAGGATATCATTGATAGTGGGTTAACGTTAAGCTATCTCGTTGAGCTTTTTAAGTATAGAAAAGCAAAATCAATAAAAATCGTTACTCTTCTAGATAAACCTACTGGGCGAAAGGCTAAAATAAAAGCTGATTTTGTTGGCTTTGAGGTTCCAGATGCTTTTGTTGTAGGCTATGGTTTAGATTATGCTGAAAAATATCGCAATTTACCTTATATTGGAGTTCTTAAGCCTGAAATGTATCAAAATGCATAATAAGGGCTCTTTAGTTGAATTGGAATGTTTTTCTATGGTACTATTTAATATAGTTTGTTCGCTCGAGGGAGGAGGTAAGTGATGAATCGGATCTTCCGTAATACTATTTTCTATTTATTAATCTTTTTAGTTGTAATTGGAGTAGTAAGCTTCTTTAATGGTTCAAACCAAAAAACAGAAACATTAACATACGATACTTTTATTCATCACCTTGAGGCTGGTGAAGTCTCTGAAATTGCCATGCGGCCTGAACGAGGAGTGTTTGAGGTTCGCGGGAAATTAAAGACATATAATGAAGATCAATCCTTTATTACATATGTAACAAATAGTCCTCAAGCTTTAGAGAGAATTGAAACCCTAGCTTCTCAGGCAGAGGTTGATGTACAACCGGCCGAGGAGACAAGTGGTTGGGTGACGTTTTTCACATCTATTATCCCATTTGTTATCATCTTTATCTTATTCTTCTTCTTACTAAACCAAGCTCAAGGCGGTGGAAGCCGTGTCATGAATTTTGGTAAGAGTAAGGCAAAGCTATACAGTGAAGAAAAGAAAAAGGTTAGATTTAAAGATGTAGCTGGTGCAGATGAAGAGAAGCAAGAGCTAGTGGAAGTTGTAGAATTTTTAAAAGATCCAAGAAAATTTGCTGAGCTTGGAGCACGTATACCTAAAGGGGTACTATTAGTAGGACCACCAGGTACAGGTAAAACATTACTTGCTCGTGCTGTAGCAGGTGAAGCAGGTGTTCCATTCTTCTCAATTAGTGGTTCTGACTTTGTAGAGATGTTCGTAGGGGTAGGGGCTTCTCGTGTCCGTGACCTATTTGAAAATGCGAAAAAGAATGCACCATGTATTATCTTTATAGATGAAATTGATGCAGTGGGTCGTCAACGTGGAGCTGGTTTAGGTGGGGGTCATGATGAAAGAGAGCAAACCTTAAACCAATTACTAGTTGAAATGGATGGATTTGGTGCAAATGAAGGAATTATCATTGTTGCAGCAACGAACCGTCCTGACATTCTTGATCCAGCCCTATTACGTCCAGGACGTTTTGATCGTCAAATTACGGTAGATCGACCAGATATTAAAGGTCGTGAAGCTGTATTAAAGGTTCACGCTCGTAATAAACCACTCGCAGACAATGTGGATTTAAAATCAATTGCAATGCGTACACCAGGCTTTTCTGGAGCTGACCTTGAAAACTTATTAAATGAAGCAGCATTAGTTGCTGCACGTCAAAATAAGAAGAAGATTGAACCAGAAGACATCGATGAAGCTACTGATCGAGTTATTGCAGGGCCATCGAAGAAAAGTCGAGTTATCTCTCAAAAGGAGAGAAAAATTGTTGCGTTCCATGAAGCAGGTCATACCATTATAGGTGTTGTTCTTGATGAAGCAGACACCGTTCATAAAGTAACCATCGTTCCAAGAGGTCAAGCAGGCGGTTATGCGGTTATGCTTCCTAAGGAAGACCGCTTCCTTATGACAAAGCCAGAGCTCTTAGATAAAATTACAGGACTATTAGGTGGTCGTGTTGCAGAAGAAATCGTTTTTGGAGACGTAAGTACAGGTGCTCATAATGACTTCCAACGTGCAACAGGAATCGCGAGAAAAATGGTAACTGAATATGGAATGAGTGAAAAGCTTGGTCCGCTTCAGTTTGGTCAAGCACAAGGTGGTCAAGTCTTCTTAGGTCGTGACATCCATAGTGAACAGAACTATAGTGATAAGATTGCTTATGATATTGATACAGAAATTCAGCGTATTATTAAGGAATCTTACGAAAGAGCTAGAACGATTTTAACTGAAAATCGCGATAAGCTTGATCTGGTTGCAAATACGTTATTAGATGTTGAAACGTTAGATGCAGAGCAAATAAGACATTTATTTGATAAAGGTGTTTTACCAGAAAGACCTGAAGCCTCGACCGCTGATGCTAGTGTGAAAAATGAAGAAGTAAAAGTAAATATTAATACGAAAAAAGAAGAGAATAAAGAAGAAAAGTAGAAGAAGTTAGGTTATTCCTAGCTTCTTTTTTTAGATAATAAGGAAGTAAAAGCTTTATATTATCTTATAACGTTGTTATTAGTAATGCGGCATTAGAACAATTGAGGTGAAATTGCAACGATTATGGCAATTTCATCTTATTGGATTCAAATTACCCTTGAAGAATAAATGAAAAAGCTCCCTCTTTCTCTTCAGGAACAATTACCATGACCTGCCACATGCAGGATGAAGGTTAGGATCAGCGAGGCATTATAACAGGGCGTTGTAATCAAAGCCTGGCAACATAATTAATGGGGTGCATCGCCCCTTTAGTTCCTTATCGATCTTCTCGAAAGTCAGAGTGAAATTATGATAAGATGAACTTGATTGAAAAGATAAGATTATACATAAAATGAAGGTGAATTCAGTGATCTTTGTACTTGATGTAGGAAACACCAACACTGTTCTAGGGGTGTTTGATAAGGAAGAGTTAAAATTCCATTGGAGATTTGAAACGAATCGGAATAAAACAGAAGATGAATATGGAATGTTAATAAAATCATTTCTTGCACATGAAGGCATTTCCTTTTCTAACATTAAGGGAGTAATTATTTCTTCTGTCGTACCTCCTATTATGTTTGCATTAGAACGAATGTGTGAAAAATATTTCAGGCTGTCTCCAATAATTGTAGGACCTGGTATCAAAACAGGGTTAAATATTAAATATGAGAATCCAAGAGAGGTTGGGGCAGACCGGATCGTGAATGCTGTTGCTGGTATTACGTTGTATGGCAGTCCACTTATTATAGTAGACTTTGGGACTGCTACCACCTATTGCTATATTAATGAACATAAGCAATATATGGGTGGTGCCATTGCGCCTGGTATCGCCATTTCAACCGAGGCCTTATATTCAAAAGCTGCCAAATTACCACGGATTGAAATTGCCCGGCCAGAAACAATTGTAGGAAAGAATACAGTGAGCGCCATGCAGGCAGGTATTGTATACGGGTATGTAGGACAAGTAGAAGGGATTGTTTCGAGGATGAAACAAGAGTCGAAAACAAATCCTAAAGTTATCGCAACCGGAGGGCTCGCAAATTTAATATCTAAGGAATCATCTATCATTGATATTATTGATCCTTTCCTAACATTAAAGGGTCTACATATGATTTACTTACGAAATCAAAAAAATAATGATTGATACTGAAGGGAGTCTTTACATTGTCAGATTATTTAGTTAGAGCATTAGCATATGATGGACAAGTACGTGCTTTTGCAGTTAGATCAACAGAAACGGTATCTGAGGCGCAAAAAAAACATGATACTTGGCCAACGGCTTCGGCAGCACTAGGGCGTGCGATGTCAGCAGGGGTTATGATGGGAGCAATGTTAAAAGGAAATGACAAATTAACGATCAAAATTGCTGGAGGAGGCCCTATCGGAACGATTATCGTAGATAGTGACGGAAAAGGGCATGTTCGTGGATATGTAACGAATCCTCATGTGCATTTTGATCTAAATAAGTTTGGTAAATTAGATGTAGCTAGAGCTGTCGGGACAGATGGAATGCTAACGGTTGTGAAGGATCTTGGATTACGTGACCATTTTACCGGTCAAGTACCAATTGTTTCAGGTGAATTAGGAGAGGATTTCACTTATTATTTTGCATCATCTGAACAAATTCCTTCATCAGTAGGGGTAGGAGTGCTCGTAAACCCTGATAACTCAATCTTAGCAGCTGGTGGATTTATTATTCAGCTATTACCTGGTACAAATAATAAAACCATTGAAGCTATTGAAAAACGTCTATCAACGATAGAGCCTATTTCAAAGCTTATTCAAAAAGGATTATCACCAGAAGAGATCTTAGTCGAGGTACTAGGTGATAACGGAGTAAAAATACTCGATAAAATGTCGATTAATTTTCATTGCCATTGTTCAAAAGAGCGAATTGAAAATGCAATTCAAAGTTTAGGGAGAGAAGAAATAGAGGATATGATAGAAAAAGAAGGAATGGCGGAAGCACAATGCCATTTTTGTAATGAAACCTATCACTTATCAAAAGAGGAATTGACTTCCTTACTGCCTGAAGAAAAATAAGTGCTAAATGGGGAGTGGAAACGCATGGCTAACAAAGGGTTGTGGATGATTATTTTTGCCCTAGTTGTAACAAATTGTTTGTCACTAGGATTTTTATATAAGGAAAAGGGGAATCAAGTTGAAATGCCAGCTTCAGTTGAAACAGCTTCTACGATTGCTGCAGAAGTTGTTGCTACTGTTGGTGATGAAAATATTACCCAGCAAGAATGGTTGCATGAGCTTGAGCAGTTATATGGAAAAGAGACGTTAAAAGAAATCATTAATCGGAAAGTGATTTATCAGCTAGCTGATAAATATAATGTATCAATATCTGATGAAGTAATTGATCAAGAAATGACCATGATAAGGGCAATGTATAACTCAATGGACCATGAGCAATTAATGGATGAAACGGAATGGAGGACCCAACTGGAGTATACTCTCCTACTCGAAGAAATTCTTACGAAAGACGTTACCATTACAGAAGACCTCATTCAAGATTTTTATGAAGAAAACCAAACGTTATATGAAATACCGGATTCATACCATTTGTCACACATAATCGTTGAAACAAAGGAAGAGGCGAATGAGGTAATCAAGGAATTAGAAAATGGGTCAGATTTCTCCGTTCTAGCTATGGAGCGTTCAATAGATGAATTCTCATCAAATCAAGGCGGAGACTTAGGATTTATTACGAAAGAAAGCGGTTATCTTCCAAACGAATACGTAGATGCTTTATCCTCACTTAAAGAAAACCAATGGTATCAACCAATTAAAGTGAATGAAGGCTATGCTATCCTTTATTTACATGAAACAGTCGTTGGGAAAAATTATTCCTTTGAAGAAGTTAAAGATCACATTCGCAGACAATTAGCTCTCGGACAAATGGAAGGAAAAGTGACGGCAGAGCAGTTTTGGGATGAGATTGAGGTGAATTGGTTTTACGAGTCGAAATGATTGACAATTCAAACAGCTTTTGTTAAGTTTTATAAAAACCTATCAAAATACTAGGGTTTAAGGGAGTGGAAGAGAGTGAAAGTGGCAAATTCGATAACAGAACTTATTGGTGAGACTCCTATTATAAAATTAAACAAAATTGTCGATGAAAACATGGCAGACGTATATTTGAAGCTTGAGTTCATGAATCCTGGAAGTAGTGTCAAGGATCGTATAGCCTTAGCAATGATTGAAGCAGCTGAAAAGGATGGTACATTAAAGTCAGGAGATACCATTATCGAACCAACTAGTGGGAACACCGGAATTGGTTTAGCTATGGTGGCAGCTGCAAAAGGATATAAATTAATTGTTTCCATGCCAGAGACGATGAGTTTAGAAAGAAGGAACTTACTACGAGCGTTTGGTGCTGAGTTAGTTTTAACACCAGGACCAGAAGGTATGAATGGGGCGGTAACGAAAGCAGAAGAGCTAGCTAAAGAACATGGTTATTTTATGCCACAGCAATTCAAAAATTTAGCTAATCCGGAGGTTCACAGGCTGACTACGGGACCAGAAATTGCTAAGCAAATGGGTGATATAGGGCTAGATGCATTTATTTCTGGAATCGGTACGGGTGGAACAATTACAGGTGCAGGTGAGGTTTTGAAAGAACACTTCCCTGGTATTAAGCTATATGCTGTTGAACCTGCTGACTCCCCGATACTTGCAGGTGGAAAACCAGGTCCACATAAAATCCAAGGAATCGGTGCGAATTTTGTGCCTGAAATATTAAACACATCAATTTATAACGAGATTATTCATGTGAAAAATGAAGAGGCATTTGATTATGCTAGACGTGCAGCGCGTGAAGAAGGTATTCTTGGTGGAATTTCTTCAGGTGCAGCAATTTTCGCTGCTTTAAAAGTAGCAAAGGAACTTGGGCAAGGCAAAAAAGTGTTAGCCATCATACCAAGTAATGGGGAGAGGTATTTAAGTACTCCTCTGTATCAATTTGAAGAGTAACAGAAAAAGCAACCATTTGGGTTGTCAGGCTGTCGAGACATTCTCGACAGCCATTTTTAACTTTCTGACAACTTAGACGGCGTTGTATATATAGTAATCAGGAATGATACATATTGAATCTAGAAAAAAGGAAGAACACTCTACAACATTTCCATGAACTGCTTTCTATTGGATATGATGCGGTTTGCCAAGTGAAATATGTGCGTGAGCGCGGTCTATTGGACATTTTGGTGTGGCTTGACGTGTGACATATCCAATAAGTGGTTTTCGTCGACTTATTATTGTGAATTTATGTGTGAAATGTCCAATATCAGGGTTTACTATTTTGAATGAGATTTTTCATTAAGTCGGCAACCATTTTGGTTGTTTTTTTATAACTTAAGAAAGCAGTTTCTGATGTTTAGTTTATACAATGTTACTGATAAATCCAGCTCCAGCGCCCAGCCAGATCATGCCATTTCATCCTACTCGAGGGAAAAAGAAAAATCACTTTTTCCTTGTTCAAAAAGGGGCAAACCACCCTTTTTTTCATGACAGTACATTCGCTCTACCTTAGGCTAAACGGGGCGCCCTAAGCCTTTTGATCAAAAACACCTGTTATTAGTAAATACTAATACGAAGACATCATGTGTGATTCATATGAATTTGAGTATGAAAATGATGTTCACTTTCCATGAATCATGTACAATAGTAAAAGAGTGAATGAAGGGGTGTGTTTTTATGGGGAAAAGGTATCCGTTATATACAACAATTAAAATGCAACGAGAAAAGTGGTTTCCTCATTATAAATATATAAGCCAAGCTAAGAATCATCATGCTCTTTTAGAAAGTGGAAGAGGTGGACAGTATACCATAATGGGACTAGATCCAGTGGCCATACTAAAAGGTAAAAATAACAAGCTGGAGATTTTTTGCAATAACGAATCCCAAATAATGGATGGTAATCCGCTGCATCTGATGAGAGAGTGGATGAATGACTATAAGACAGAAAAAGATCCTACATTGCCTGATTTTCAAGGAGGAGCAATTGGGTATATAAGCTATGACTATGCTAGGTATATCGAATCTTTACCAGAGATTGCAAAAGATGACTTATATGTACCAGATGTCTATTTTATGGTATTTAATGATGTATTCATATACGATCATAAACAAGAGGAACTATATATTATTACTCACTATACAAAAGGAAAATTGGAATCAGCTAAAGAACATTTGCATGCATTAGAGATGCTATGGAAAGAAACTAAGGATGTTAAAGATAGCAACAAAGGTGAAACGATTCAGGAATCAGATAGCGATTTACAGGTATCGTTAACCGAACTAGAGTTTCAATCTGCGGTTGAAAGAATAAAGGAGTATATTGGACAAGGCGACATATTCCAAGTGAACTTATCTGTTAGACAATCACAACGCTTAAAGGTTAATCCGTTAGAGGTTTATTCATGTTTAAGAGAGATTAACCCATCACCTTATATGGCGTTTCTTCAAGATCCTGAGTTTCAAATCGTAAGTGGTTCACCAGAGCTTTTAATTAAAAAGAGCGATGCTGAAGTAAGTACACGGCCAATTGCTGGGACAAGATCACGAGGTATAAATGAACAGGAAGACGAACGATTAGCAAAAGAGCTTATTGAAAATGAAAAAGAGCGGGCAGAGCATGTTATGCTTGTAGATCTTGAAAGAAACGACCTTGGTAGAGTATGTGAATACGGTTCTGTTGAAGTTAATGAATTTATGGTTATTGAAAGATACTCCCATGTCATGCACATCGTATCAAACGTAAGGGGAACAATGTCCAAGCAGTATGATGCATATTCTGTGATTGATGCCGTTTTTCCAGGTGGAACGATCACAGGTGCTCCGAAAATTCGAACAATGGAAATTATTGAGGAGCTAGAGCCAGTACGAAGAGGGTTATATACGGGGTCGATTGGTTGGATTGGGTTTAATGGTGATATGGAGCTTAATATCGCCATTCGAACCATGACCGTTCACAATGGTCATGCCTATATCCAGGCAGGAGCAGGAGTTGTGATTGATTCAAATCCAGAAGCGGAGTACAAGGAATCATTGAAGAAAGCGAAGGCTTTGTGGAAGGCAAAAGAAGTAGCAGAAGAGACTAAACTAAAAGAGAAAGTTGAGTAGAGGTGAGTGTAGATGATTTTAATGATTGATAATTATGATTCGTTTACGTTTAATCTGGTTCAGTATTTAGGAGAATTAGGACAAGAACTAGTCGTAAAGAGGAATGACCAAATATCGATTTTAGAAATTGAAGAATTAAACCCATCATATTTAATGATTTCACCTGGACCATGTAGTCCGAACGAGGCTGGAATAAGTATGGAAGCAATAAAAGCATTTGCAGGTAAAATCCCAATATTTGGTGTATGTTTAGGTCACCAATCCATTGCGCAAGTATTTGGAGGGGACGTAATTAGAGCTGAGAGATTAATGCACGGTAAAACCTCAGCTATGTATCATGATAACAAGACGATTTTCAATGGTCTAGATCAACCGTTCATAGCAACAAGGTATCATTCTCTCATTGTTAAACGTGAAACCTTACCAGAATGCTTTGAAATTTCTGCATGGACAGAAGAGGATGAAATTATGGCCATTCGTCACAAGACATTGCCAATTGAAGGGGTCCAATTCCATCCAGAATCCATCATGACATCGGTCGGTAAAGAGCTTTTAAAGAATTTTATTGAAGTATATGGAGGAAATTATAAAAAAGAATCATGTACATCCATTTAAACGGGCAAATTGTTGAGGAAAAAGAAGCATCATTATCAGTGTTTGATCATGGATTTATGTATGGCCTTGGACTATTTGAAACCTTTCGAGTATATCAGGGCCATCCTTTTTTACTTCATGATCATTTAGATCGTCTTCGTTCAGGATTAAATGAACTAAATATTAGGTGGGAGTTTTCTAATCAGCAAATCCTCTCCTTTGTACAAAAATTACTCGAAGTAAATGGACTAGAAGACGCTTATGTCAGGTTAAATGTCTCAGCTGGTGTTGGTGGAATAGGTTTAATGACTGACGTATATGAAGAACCGACTACCATCATATACATAAAACCAATTCCCTCCATGTTAGACTCCAAAAAAGGCGTTATATTAAATATCCCACGAAATACACCCGAGGGATCGTACCGGCTTAAATCACATCACTATTTAAATAACATTCTTGCCAAACGGGAGTTAGGTCCAGATCCTTCTTTAGAAGGAGTCTTTTTAACGGCTGATGGAAAAGTAGCTGAAGGGATAGTTTCTAATATTTTTTGGGTATGTGACAACATTTTGTATACTCCAAGTGTTGATACTGGTATTTTAAATGGGATCACAAGACAATTTATTATCAAGCTACTAAAGGCAAATGGTGTGTCGATTGTAGAAGGGAAGTATGACCTAAATAATCTATACAATAGTACCGAGGTTTTTGTGACTAACTCCATTCAAGAGATCGTACCTATTAGCGGTATAGGTAATCTTCTCTTTAAAGGTAAAAATGGGGAAATAACACAGAAATTGCAAAGAGAATATAATAATATGAAGCGATTGCTATTTACGATGGACGATTATGTGGGAAGGTTTGATATAGGTGATGACTGATAAAGCAAAAGAAAAGCTTGCATTTGGAAGATGGAACCTTAACATTCAAGACAAGACGCTTATAATGGGCATCTTAAATGTTACTCCAGACTCTTTTTCAGATGGAGGGAATTATTCACAACCCTCAAATGCTGTTAACCATGCTAAAAAAATGATCGAAAACGGTGCTGACATTATTGATATAGGTGGAGAATCAACGAGACCTGGTGCTACAAAAGTAGAGCTTGAAGAAGAGGTTAGAAGGACAATTCCAATCATTAAGGCTTTATCAAAAGAAGTTAATGCACCAATCTCCATTGATACATATAAGGCAGAAGTAGCAAAACAAGCAATTGAAGCGGGTGCTCATATCATAAATGATGTTTGGGGAGCGAAAGCAGATCCTTACATGGCGAAGGTTGCAGCCCATTATGAAGTCCCAATAATCCTCATGCATAATCGTCATAATCGGAATTATACACATTTAATAAATAATATGATTGATGATTTAATGGAGAGTGTTTCGATTGCTAAATCGGCTGGAGTAAAAGATGAGAATATTATCTTAGATCCTGGTATTGGCTTTGCAAAAACGTTTGAAATGAATATTGAGGTCATGCGAAATTTAGACCAAATTGTAGCTATAGGGTACCCTGTTTTACTTGGAACGTCTAGAAAATCGTTTATCGGACAGATCTTGGATTTACCTGAACAGGAACGGATGGAAGGCACTGGTGCTACGGTGTGTCTAGGTATCCAAAAAGGATGTCATATCGTTCGGGTACATGATGTACTGTCTATGGCTCGCATGTCTAAAGTCATGGATGTGCTTGTCGGTAAGGGAGTGAACATACGTGGATAAAATTAGACTACAACAAATGTTGTTTTACGGTTACCATGGGGTTTTACAAGAGGAAACAAAGCTGGGTCAACGCTTCATTGTAGATTTAGCACTTTCTCTTGATTTATCAAAGGCTGGCAAAAGTGATGATCTAAATGATACGGTAAATTATTTTGAAGTATATAATCTTTGCAGAGAAATTGTTGAAGGTGAACCGAAACAACTTATTGAAGCTGTCGCAGAGCAAATTTGTGAGGAGGTTCTTAATAGGTTTATGCCCATTCAAGAATGTCACATCAAATTTATTAAACCTGACCCACCGATTCCAGGATATTACCAATCAGTTAGTGTCGAGCTTACAAGGAGAAAAACATGAATCTTGTCTATATTGGATTAGGAACTAATATGGGAGCTCGTTCCCATCATTTGAAATTGGCCATTGAGCAAATGTTGTTGCATCGTAAAATTAAGCTTGTCGATTATTCTTCTATTTATGAAACGGAACCAGTGGGATATGTGGATCAAGATTCATTCCTAAATATGGTCATCTCAATTTCTACCAACTTGACAGCGGAGGAAATCCTTCATATTATACAAGAGATTGAACTTTTACTTGGTAGGAAAAGGGAGATTAAATGGGGTCCAAGGACTTTAGACCTTGACATTTTGCTTTTTAACCAACAAAATATTATGACGGAAGACTTAATCGTACCTCATCCTAGGATGCATGAACGGTCATTCGTTTTGATTCCACTATATGAAATAGATCCTAACCTTGAATGGGATGGATATTCTATAAAGGATAGATTACTTGATCGAAAAGATAGAGAAGGTGTTCAAATATGGAAGCAGAAAAATGGGGAAGACGTATTCGAGCTTTTCGAAAACTAAAAGGCTATACACAAGAAAGTTTCGCAAAAGACTTGGGCATTTCTGTTTCTATTCTAGGTGAGATTGAACGTGGAAATCGTATGCCAAATGAGGATATTCTTGCTGGAATGGCAAGTATTCTTAATATAACGGTTGAAGAGCTCGCGCCGAAAGAAGAATAATTATAAGGAGGTAGGACCATGCTTAAAATCGGAGATATTCAAATGAAAAACCCTGTAGTTCTAGCGCCGATGGCCGGAGTGTGTAATGCAGCCTTCCGATTAACGGTAAAGGAGTTTGGAGCTGGATTAGTTTGCGCTGAAATGGTAAGTGATAAAGCGATCCTTTACAAAAATGCGAAAACTATGGGAATGTTATATATAGATGAACGTGAAAAACCACTAAGCCTTCAAATTTTTGGAGGAGAAAAAGAAACGTTAGTGGAAGCTGCTAAATTTGTTGATAAAAACACAACTGCAGATATTATTGATATAAATATGGGCTGTCCTGTGCCTAAAATCACTAAATGTGATGCAGGAGCCAAATGGCTACTAGACCCTAATAAAATTTATGAAATGGTATCAGCTGTAGTGGATGCTGTTGACAAGCCTGTAACAGTAAAAATGCGCATGGGTTGGGACTCAGATCATATTTATGCGGTAGATAATGCCCGTGCGGTAGAGCGTGCTGGTGGTAAGGCTGTAGCTCTTCATGGTCGTACAAGAGCACAAATGTACGAAGGTACTGCAAATTGGGACATCATTAAAGAAGTAAAGCAATCTGTGTCTATTCCGGTTATTGGAAATGGGGATGTACAAACTCCACAAGATGCAAAGCGTATGCTTGAAGAAACAGGTGTTGATGGAGTGATGATAGGTCGTGCTGCACTCGGAAACCCATGGATGATCTATCAAACAGTAAAATACCTTGAAACAGGTGTTTTAATAGACGAACCATCTGTAAGAGAAAAAATCGATGTATGTATGCTCCATTTAGATCGTTTAATCGACTTAAAAGGAGAGAAGGTAGCTGTAAGAGAAATGAGAAAGCATGCTGCTTGGTATTTAAAAGGTATTCGTGGAAATGCAAAAGTAAGAAACGGTGTTAATGATTGTAATACACGTGAGGATCTAACTACATTATTAACACAATTAGTTGAAGAGGTAGAAGCCAAGGAAGAAACTAAAGTTCAAGTCGGCTAATACGTTTGACTTCCATTTCATACTAACCTATAATACCCATAAAGAAGATTACTCACTGCCAGTATTATACTGGCAGTTTTATTCATTTATAAATAATAACCAAAATGGTTTGGAGTGAGAAAAATGAGTTTTGAGGAATTAAATGACCAGCTGCAAGTAAGAAGAGAAAAGTTACATAAGCTACGTGAAAAAGGATTGGACCCATTCGGAAAAAGGTTTGATCGTACACATACATCTAAAGAACTTTTATCACTTTACGGTGAAATTTCTAAAGAAGAGCTAGATGAACAAACGATAGAAGTATCTATTGCGGGACGTATCATGACGAAAAGAGGAAAAGGAAAGGCTGGATTTACCCATATCCAAGACTTAACTGGTCAGATTCAGTTATATATCCGACAAGATGCCGTTGGTGAGGAAGCGTATGAAATTTTTGATACAGCAGATTTAGGAGATATTGTTGGAGTCACAGGAACTGTATTTAAAACAAAAGTAGGGGAATTATCGATTAAGGTTACTACATTTGAATTACTGACGAAATCTTTGAAGCCACTTCCTGAGAAATACCATGGTTTAAAAGATGTTGAACAAAGATATAGACAGCGATACTTAGATCTAATCATGAATATGGAAAGCCGTGAGACATTTATTACTAGAAGTAAAATCATTCAATCTATGAGAAGATATTTAGATGGACAAGGCTACCTTGAAGTAGAAACCCCAACGATGCATACAATTGCAGGGGGGGCATCGGCTAGACCGTTCATTACTCATCATAATGCTTTAGATATGACTCTTTATATGCGTATTGCCATCGAATTACACTTAAAACGTTTAATTGTTGGTGGTCTGGAAAAGGTCTATGAAATTGGTCGTGTTTTCCGTAACGAAGGTATATCTACAAGACACAATCCTGAATTTACAATGCTTGAACTTTACGCTGCATATGCAGATTTTCAAGATATTATGACACTCACAGAAAATGTAATAGCGCATATCGCTAAGGAAGTATTAGGAACAACAACTGTACAATATGGAGATCACACTGTAAATCTTGAACCAAATTGGAAGAGACTACACATGGTTGATGCCGTTAAGGAATATACGGGTGTTGATTTCTGGAATGAAATGAGCGTTGAGGATGCAAGACAATTAGCGAAAGAACATAATGTTGAAATTACCGAGCATATGCTATACGGACATATTGTGAACGAGTTCTTCGAGCAAAAGGTAGAAGAACATTTAATACAGCCGACATTCATTTATGGACATCCTGTTGAAATTTCACCACTTGCAAAGAAGAACCCTGATGATCCTCGCTTTACTGATCGTTTTGAGTTATTCATTGTTGCAAGGGAACATGCAAATGCCTTCACTGAATTAAATGATCCGATTGATCAAAGAGAGCGTTTTGAAGCTCAATTAAAAGAGAAGGAACAAGGAAATGACGAAGCACACGAAATGGATGAAGACTTTATCGAAGCATTAATGTATGGAATGCCTCCAACTGGAGGGCTTGGGATCGGGATTGACCGCCTAGTTATGTTATTAACAAACGCTCCATCTATTAGAGATGTACTATTATTCCCGCAAATGAGACATAGAGAAACGAATAAAGCTGAATAAGAAAAAGTAGCCTGTAAATGTTGCAGGCTACTTTTTCTTTCCTTACAAAAACTTCCTGTTGAATCTATCTATTTTGAATGGTATATTAATATTCGTTGTCACGAAAAACAGAAAGTTGAAGGTAAAAACACTTCAGAAAAAACTTTCAAAAAAACGTTGACGCGGAATTTTGAACATGATATATTGATAAAGTCGCTTTTGAGCGATGAAACGAAATGGTCGTTGACCAGACGAGTTCTTTGAAAACTAAACAAAACGTCAAGCGTGTTGGTTTTATAGACCAACAAGGTTATTACACGCAAGTGAATATAACCAATAGTTTTTAAAATCTACTATAGTAGATTGTCGGTGTTTTTGAGCAATCAAACATCTTTTTTTGGAGAGTTTGATCCTGGCTCAGGACGAACGCTGGCGGCGTGCCTAATACATGCAAGTCGAGCGGAGTTTTAAAAGCTTGCTTTTGAAACTCAGCGGCGG
>NZ_JBHUEM010000014.1:0-120300 GCF_042680805.1 Bacillus salitolerans
TAAATGAAGATAGTTGGAGAATGAAACATAGATCAACGATATTTGAGCAGCAAAGTGTTTCAAATTAATGAGCAGAAATTGTGTCATTCTACTTGACGGTCACACCATAGAGTTAATCATGTTTTTTTCTCTCATATCAATTTCATAATTGGTTAGTTTTATTAGAGTATCAACGAAAGATAGTTGATTACTCATACTGACATCAATAGTCTCGCTTAGATGGTGGACCATTTGTTTTAATTTTAGATACTCAAGGTTCTGTACTAACTGTTGGTATGTATTATTCATTTTTATACACCTCATGAATCGCTCTCAGATTATTTTTAGCTAGTTCATCGATATCTGGATAATGAGGAAGGCCTCTAGATAGCGCTTCCGAGTAATGCTCTTCCTTATAATTAAGCTTTAGTGAACTTATCCGGTGTTTAGCGATTAACAGTGTGTGTTATAATAAATATAGATTTGTTGGTCGTATACTTGTAAACCGACGGTTTTCCCTTTGTATTCAGCTGGAACTGAATACTGATTTGATTTATATGTAATCATGTTAGATGGATTATCCTTTACAAGTGTGTGATTAATCTTATAAGAGTCTCTTATTTGTTTCCGTGGTAGGGGCAATAAGAGACTTTTTTCTTGTCCGAATGCAAGAATGGGAATTTTTCCAGTACCTTGATGAAAACTATGATTAATACGTTCACAAAGCGATTGGACAAACTCACTTAGTTCTTCATAGTCAAATTTCCCTTGATATGCATGGATCTCATCAAGTAATTTCATGGGTGTCTCAACTTTTCCTTTTGTATACGGTCTACCAGCTATACAAGGTCTAATTTCAAATCCTAAATCTTTCGCAAATTGACTAAACCTCTCGTTGACAATTCCTTTAGAATACTCAGTACGAGGCTCGTCCATAATTGTTTTCATATTATCAGTCAATATTGTTTTTGGAACACCGCCCACCGCTTCAAAACTTTCCATTAAAAAAGAAATCATTACCGCCTGTGATTTTGAAACAGTTAAATGAAAGGTCCGAAATCTCGAATATGATAATAAGAAGACACCTACATTTACACTTAGAATTTCCCCATCCTTTGTGACATACCTGATACTTTCCTTCCAATCAAATTGAGCTTGTTCACCAGGATGTGTTTCAAAACGAAGTACAGACTGAACTGATTTTGTTCGTTTACCATCAGTAAAGTATGCTTGGAACTCTGGTTTACGTGAAATGTAAGCTCTAAAAGAAGACTGCGAACAATTCAATCCATGATTATCTTTTAGGTACTGCCATAAAATTCGCTTATAGTAAAAAACTTGCTTAGACTCTTCTGACAGTAATAATGTAATTACTCCGTAATAGTCATCAATTAGGGAACGACGATCTCGTGTTTTTTGAGGAATGTAACCACTTAAGTACTTATCAATTGTTCTTCGATCTACACCTAATTCCCGTGCTAGTTTACTCTTATTTATTTTCATTTTTAGATTCTCCATAAGAATTTTTAGTTTTGGCAAGTCTGAAAGACTTGAGATCTTGATTTCTGTTGATACATCTAACTTCACATGCATACTATTCATCTCAAGAACAGTATGAAAGATGAAATCAAAACTGTACATTCTTATTCAATCAATTTTGTACATTATTAAACTAGCATTTATACACAATCCATTTATTTAAAAGAATTAAATAAAAGTAATATTTATTTTATAGAACTTCCAAGAGTACAATATGTTTTCAACTCTTTTAAAGGAAAACAAGAGGATGTATCACAGTTTTTGAAAGATTTATAATTACTTTTAACATTCATAAATCAGTACCTACGAAAAATTTCGTTACCTTTCGTTGGTTTAACTATCTTTAGCGAAGTTGAACTATGAGGAAAATAGCTAAGCTTAAAACAACATATTCTTTCATTTAGTCCCACCAATGGAAACTAAATTATACAAATACATTGAGATGTGCCTGATGTCATGAACAAAAAATGAACAAGAGGTTTAAAATAACTATCGCCTAAAAAACATGAATTTTTCAAACCCTGGATTTTATAATATTTTTTTATAGGTATTTTGATTGAAGAAGCTCAAAAAGTAGATTGATGTTTGATTTGCTTTATATGCAAGGCATTATACTACAATCAATTTATTGGTAATATTCAATAAAATTCCCGAAGGCTAGGGCTGGCTACAAAAAAACAGATTTTAAATGCAAGAATTCCGAAGAATAGAATGGGCAGTAAGAGAGTAGTTGTTATTTACCGTAAATCACCGACAAATCAAAAAGAAAAAACAATAAAAGAATATAAGTTAGTTTTAACCATGGATATAATATACAACCTCAGTCTGACTGAGGTTGTATATTATAGTCTTTAGTTTATATGGATCACTTATTTAGGACTAATTCTGTACTAGTTAATTTAATATCATTTAATTTATTTATTAATAATCTGAAGTTATCAAGCATCTCATTAATGAACTCTTCAGAAAGTTCCCTATTTAATATCTCCCTACAAAAACTAGTCATGTCAATTTCCGTAGAATTTACTAGAAAGCTTTTCAGTTTATATTCCATCAACATAGGATTTGATTGATACTTTTTGTATAGATATGAAGCAATTAAAAGGGCAATGGGATCTACAATGTAATCTTTAAAATTAAAAATAAAGTAAGGATACAGTAAAATGTTTAAATAATTATTCTTTGCATTTTTTAAAGGTATATCTTCAAAAAGCACATTATCTACTTGTTCCTGCATATTTAAAAAATCTTGAAGAGTTAATTTAAATTCGTTATTATTAAGAATTTGCTCGATTACCTTACTTTCTAAATAATTTATAGCAAAATTAGAAAGTAAGAGTTTACTTATTCGTTCGATATACTCCCCAATCATTAACTCTTTACTATAAGTTGACCTAATACTTTGGTTGTCGAGTATTCCAAAAATGGTTTTAATCTCAAAAAATAGTGCTAATACTTCATTAATAGTTCGATTACTTTTATTAAAGTAATCAGATCCATAGTACTGGTTATAGTAAGAGTGCCCAAATTCATGAATATATGTAAATAAGGAATTATAGGTGTTGTCATAGGTTAGAACTATACGATTTTGTTTCTTTAGAGGAAAAAATACAGTTTTATTTACATTCTTTTGTATTGCAGGGTCTACTACTTTTATATAATTCTTAGAGTGAATTTCATTTAAATAAGATTCTAGATGGTGTTTGTCATAACTTCCATCAAATGAATGTTGTAAAATTTCCATTGCATCATTAATATCACCAAAAATAATATCTTCTTCGTCTATGTGTGCCAAAAAGTCAAATGAACCATCTTTTTCTTGAGGATAGAATAATTTATAGAAATTAAGAAATAGATCGGCATAGTTTTCTAGTAGTGTTTTTTCAAATATAGATATATCACTCTTATTTAATCCTAAAACCTCTTTTAGATTTACCTCATTATAAATATTAATCTGGCTAGTTTTAGCTGATTTTAATAAATTTAATAGAGTTCCACTTTTTCTACTGATGGCATCAAAGATTCGTTTTTGACTATTAACTCGGATCTGATAGTTATCATACGTTCTTAGTTTACTAGTTAAAGTATATAAATTTACTTCCTCTGCATTCTCTATTTGATCAATGGTTTCATGATAAACTTTATACAAATTTTCTTCATTGTTGTCAGAAGTTTCATCTATTTCATTTAAAAAGCTCATGAAAGAAGAGTAAGTTTCTTCAAGGTTGAGATCTTTAAGCGAGTCTAATTCAAGCAAAATTTCGAAGAAATTAAATAGAGATACTATTTCTGCTTCAGCTAAAGTATGATCCTCTTCTGCAACATTGCATTGTTCAATTATCTGTTTTAGATTTCTTATTTCTTTTGTTAATTCAGTATTTTCTATTGGATATAATTCCTTAAGTGAAGTGATAAAATGATCATTATTAGATTTATCATTAAGAGGTTCTTCTTTATCAATTGTAAAAGAGTTAAGGTCAAACTGAAGATAATTTGCCTTATCAACATTTTCATTGTTAAGAAGAGTAGATATGAAAAGCTTTATTCCCATTAATGTACCTGCGATACATTGAAAAACCGTACCTCTATTTACACTTATAACTAATTCTTCATTAAATTCTTTAAAACTTTCCTCTATTAATTTATTTCCATTTTTTAATCCTAATTGATAAGCAATAATTGAATCGTAATGGTAGCCCATAAGAATATAGTTAATATTTAATTTGCTTGTAAATGCAACGATGTCTTTGTGTAGAGTTTCAGTTGCGGTGTCAAAGCAGTTGAATAAAAAATCTATTTTATGAATGTTATGTATAATGCTTAAATCTTCAACTGTTTTAATTTCAATCTCTAAAGTTTCAACCTGATGTTCCGGGAAGGTAGTTATGATTCTGTTTTTAATAACATCTACCTTTTTTTGTCCTACATCATTTTTAGTAAATATTAATTGTGCAGGTATATTTTTCAACTCCACAATATCAGGATCTATCAGTATTATTTTTTTAACTCCTAAATTAGCAAGAGCTACTGCAAGAGTTGCACCTATGGTACCGATCCCAACTATCATAATTGTTGAAGAGGAGATTTTGTCTAAAATATTATGTGCACTTTCTGATTTATCAAATGCGCTAAAATAATTAAAGTTTCTTGTGTGCAAATCATCCGAAAATTTATCATTTGGTTTATAAAGCAATCCATTGTAATTTAGAAATTGTATTATTTTTCTAAGTTCTTTATTTCCATATCCATATTTATTTTTCCAATTTCTAATTTCATGACTGTTCTCTGAATACTCTTTTATACTTAAAATTTTTAATAAGTCCCAAAATCCATCTAAATCATCAACATATAGTTCCTTTTCTTCTCCATCGTGAAAAGATACAGTAGATTTTTCCGGATGTGCTCTAAAATTTAGACTTGATTTCAGCTTCACTCTTATCACCTCAAAGTTTTAAAAGAAATACCCTGAATTGTAAACAATCCAGGGACAGGAAATACTATTAGCATTTAGTGATACAAATACTAATTTTAAGGTTTTGAGCAGCTTTCTTTGCTTTTAAAGAGATTTTCATCCTATTCACCTCCGAGGAAACTATTAACGTTAAAAAATGCACTTTTTACAATAATTAGTATATTACTAATCTATCTATCAAATCAAACTTTTCTGATAACTTGTACCCAGTCCTTTCATCCTACCCTATAATTAAAATGTAAGTTTTTTATTAGATTTTCTGTTACAGAGGAAAATTTAAACAAAATAATACGTTTAGTCCTATTTTTAA
The DNA here is from genome assembly GCF_042680805.1 of Bacillus salitolerans. Classification (NCBI taxonomy): domain Bacteria; kingdom Bacillati; phylum Bacillota; class Bacilli; order Caryophanales; family Bacillaceae; genus Bacillus; species Bacillus salitolerans. The sequence goes on from NZ_JBHUEM010000014.1 coordinate 5,301, forward strand.
AATAAAATTTCCCAATACGTAATTTAAATATAATCTCAATAATTTAGATCAAATTCACTAATATTGGAGTTGATTAAGTATAAAAAAAGAGTAGATAGCTAATTTGCTCTCTACTCTTTCTTTATTTCTATGATTAACTAAATCACCTAAGCTTGTAAGTCTTTTCCAGTATGGAAGCCATACTCCTTTGGATTTATTTTTGTCGGTGAAGGTATTCTTCTTAAAAGAGGATAAAACATCCAGTATAAAGAGATAATTAATAATCCTAAACCACCAAGACCATATATGTTTGCTACCTCAGTCATGCTTGAAGCAACCCCTCCAACAAATGAACCTAATGGTACGAATAGAGCGGCAATACTAGAATACCATGCAAAAACTCTTCCAAGTAAATTTTCTGGGATAATTCCCTGTAATGTTGAGACTATTAGTACGTTTATTAAACTTATAGGAATAAAAGCTAAACCGAATAACATTAATGACAATACAGGAGTTTTTATTAAAAATGAACCAAACCAAAAAACTGAGGCTAAAAAGAAAGATGAAATTGTCATAATTCCTAGTGGTTTCTCAGAAAAAAGGTTTGCTAGTAACGTACCAAGAAGCATGGCAACAGACATTATTGCTAAAAAATATCCATAATACAATTCTCCACCAACATTAAAAGAATGCTCCGGCATTATTGCAGTTATCATTCCGAAAATAAAATTGACCACAGTAATCGGAATAAGAATTTTGGGAATAATTGAATTTATTACATAGTTTTTTCCTTCGTTTAATTCAGAAAGATAAGACTTAAAGCTATTCTTTATAATTTTCTCTGTTCCTAGTTCAGTATTATCTCTTTCATCTTGAGTATTAGTTTGAAACTTAATAAGTCTGAATATAATAGTGGCTGCTAAAAATGTAAAAACATCGATTATGTATACATTTATAACCCCAATTAAACTAATAATTAATCCTGAAAGACCAATAAATACAAGATCAGTACCTTGATAAGCAAATGTCATTAAAGAATTTCCGGCTACAAGTTCCTCTTTATCCAAAATTTTTGGTAATGCTGCATTTTGTGCCGGATAAACAAATTGTTCGATGCAAGTTACTAGAAACATGACTACTATTACTAACCATACATTTAAAAAATCTAAAAAATATCCAATTGGTATGATTGATATTAACAATGCTTGGGATATTTGGGTATTAACTAAGATTGATTTTAATTTCCACCGATCCACTAAAGGCCCTACTAAAAATTCGAAAATGGACGGTAGTAAAATTAATGCTCCTGCAATTCCTGTATAAAAAGAGCTCTTGGTTAGTTCATATACTAACCACATTGCAGCTACACTATAAATACTATCACCTAGGTTAGTAATAAATCTTCCACTGAATAGACAAAGAAAATCTCTGTTTTTAAATAATTTAAACATTTAAAACTCCTCCTATCATTAAAATTTTTTTTAATGTTAGTAAAGATTTTAAGCATTTGATTTTTTTTTGTCAATAAGTTAATATTTAATATAAATCCTTTTAGTTATGGAGGAATTAAAGTGGGTTACGATACAGCTGATTTTGCAAAGATTATTTTTGATAAAAAGGTAATAAAAATTCTTGGTATTTTAAGCGATAGATCATTATCTATAAAAGAAATTGCGCATGAAATAAATGAACAGCCAGTTAAGCTTTATTACCATATTGGAAAATTATTAGAGTTAGGATTAATAAGAGTAACTAAAGAAGAAAAGATAAAAAACTTCTCTGAAAAATACTATACAAGTACTCGTCTAGTACAGGATAATCTTATTTCACTAGAAGGTGATTTCATAAAGTCTCATTATGAAACACTTGTTAAAGCAGTAATGTTGGAGGTTAATAGATCTCTTCTTCAACTTAAAATTGACTTAGAGCAATCAGAAAAAAATATAAAGCAAGAATCAACTTCAGAATTTAGTATTCTTGAAAAGAAAATTAGTTATGATGATTGGAAGAAATGTAATCAGATGATTAGGGAATATCTAGATCAGGTAGATGAGGACCAAAATGAAGGAAGTTATAAGTTCTTGATTGCTAGTTATAAGGATTAATTTATAGTCCAACTATTCCTCTTAAAATGGTGATTTTAATGAAATACGGTAGTAAGATAAAGTTTTTAAGAAAGAACCTTAACTTATCTCAAAAACAACTAGCAAATGGGATATGTTCTGTCTCATATTTAAGTAAAATCGAAAAAGATACTACTATTCCTAGTACAGAAATTATTGAATTATTATGCAAACGTTTAAATATTCCTAATGACCAGCTAAAGAGTCGAGACAGTTTACTCATGAATCTTTATTTAGATTTAGATGAATTAGGGGGATTGATAAATACAGGTGATGCAGTAAAGTCAATAAACAAGTACAATCTAATTGTTAATAAATATCTTAACGATACAGATCCTGAAGTCCTGCTTATAATAAACCTCTTTGGGCTACGGACTGCAATTTTACAAGGTTATAAAGAGAAAGCAAAAGAATATTATTTTATTGTTTTAAACTTAAAAGAATATTTAAGTACTCCAATTAGAACTTACTACTTTAAATTCTGTGGTTTATATAATTACTTATACGGCTGTCTTAGTGAGGCTCTAAAGAATTATAAAAAAGCTGAAAATCTAATTTGTAAAAAGAACACACTTGAAGATGTATATTATCAATTATCGTTGATTTATCACAAAATAAATCAACCTTTTATGTCCATAGATTATATTAAAAAAGCTGAAGAACTATATGTAAAAAAAATGGATTATAAGTCATGTATAGACTGCAATTTATTACTTGCAATCAATTATAGAAAATTAGGGGAATATGGAATGTCTCGGAAAATATACGAAAGTATCTTAGAGACAAATTTAGAAGATGATAATAAGAAATTATTCGCCTCAATTTATCATAATATAGGTTTAACTTTCTCCAGTGAAACTCAGTCTAGTAAAGCAATAGACTATTTTTTAAAAAGTGTGGATATTAAACTTAGCGAGGGATACGAAGTAATAAATACAATTTATCTCCTTACTAAGGAATATTGGTTAAATAGTAATAAGAATAATGCTCTCAATTGGCTTACAAGAGGAATTGATATTTATAATAAAAAACCTCATGATGAATCCTATTATATTAAGCTATGTTTTTTAGAATATATTATCAATAATAAAGACGAAACAGATCAATATTATAATTATTTAACAAAGACAGTTATTCCTTATTTTGATTCACGAAATGATTTGGTTTCTTTAATTGAATTTTTACATTACCTAGCAAAATACTTTAAGAAGAAAAAAATGTATAAGAGTGCTTATCAAACATTAGAAAGAATAATTTCTCTACAAGAATTCAAAATACATTAGGAGTGTTTTTACATGAAAAGAATGAAGAAAATACTAATTTTAATAATAATGATAGGGTTAATTGGTGTAGGTAAATCAAATATAGTAAAAGCTGATGATGAACTACCAGGACCAAAAGGTATTCTTCCAATTGATTTAACTGTAGAAGTTGATGTACAACTGCTGCCTTAGAACGAATAGTCACCACACAAAACAGCAAATAAAAGAAAGATAAATATAATACTGTTAAAAGCCAAGCAAAAAAAGTCACCTGGAGGTGGCTTTTTTTATAAAGTAATGTTGTTTACATTAAGGTCAGGGCTAAACTTTAAGGTCATGCAAGACAATAAATCTACCTGCATTTCTGTATACCTGTATTTCTGTATTCGCAGTATTACAGGAAATGTAAACTCTTTGAAGTTAATATTTCAACTACTCAGTTTTAATCTCTGGAAAAGCCCATTCTTATACTATAACCCAATTCCCCTTGCGGCGTTATCATCAAACAGATCTACCTTCTTTATATATCGCTGAAGGGAATCTGATCGTTTATGTCTCATTTGTTTCATTATTTGATGTTCAGCCTTTCCAGCTTCGCAGCCGAACTACACAATCCACTTCTCAAGCTATGTGCCCCGTAATTATCCGGATCTAATCCCACTTTTTCACAACTGTTCTTCACAATCAAGCGTATGGACTGAGGTGTTAATCCTCTAAGAATGTTACCATGACATTCTTTCTTAAAAGAATAAACTTCCGATTCACTACGACAAAAAAACGGTTGGATTTTCAACCGTTTTTTTATTCTATTCCATTTCTATAAAGAAGAAATTAAAATTTCCTTGATTTTTAAAATGGCTAGTCTTTTTCTTTCTTTGGTTTCAACGTCTGGTGCCATTTTCTCCATCAAAATTAAGGTTTCAAATGCCTTGATTGCTTTTTCATCGGTAAAGTTTTTTAATTTATCACTATCCAAGTTATTTGTTGTAAAGTCTATTGCTCCAGATCCAATCCTTAACGGCTCTCCTATTAGACGAAACAGTTTATTATTATCAGATGAAAACTTCCAATCCTTCTCGTTATATAAGTACTGGCTAAAGTTCAATAAATCTCTCCCTGTAACTTTTTCCTTATCTACAAAAAGACGAAGTTTGACTGTTAATCGATTATATCCCTTTTTTAAAATCTCTAATTCCTTTTTCCCAGCCATATTATTATTAAAATATACGACTGCATCATCTAAGTCTTTTGAATTTTTATCACTTGAAAAATCCAAATCAATATTGTCTTTAGGATTAGCAATTCCCAAAACCATTTCATAATTAGAACTCATTCTACAAACCTCCGATCACAAACATAATAAACACAAGATAATTTTATCTTAATTATAACAAAAACAAAATAAAATTAAAAATTTTTTATTTTGTTTAAAACTTGTTGACTCTTGTTTATACTCTGTGATAATATTTATTTAACAAGATGGTTTTGTTAAATAAAATAACTGGAGGAATGAAACGATGAAACGATTAAATGATACTTACGAATTTATTGGTATTAAACAGAAAATCGCTATTGAGGACCTTATAAGAGCAGGTTACAATCCAGACACAATCATTCGAGACAAAACAGCATCTAAACATCAAGAATGTATGGAGTTTATTAATCAATCTCAAAATAAGTTTGAAATTATTGAATTAGATTATGAAATTGATGAGAAATTGAGAGAAAACATAACTTTAAAATTTAACATCATTGCCGATATTACTCCGTTAGGTGTAAAAAAGGAATTTGGTAAATACTATAAAGAATTCAATAAACTCCCCTTACCTAGTAGCAAATGGTTAAGATTTGAAGAATGCACTTCTGATCCAAAACAAATAATTACGACATTAAATGAAAATGGAATTGATAGTTTTCTTGAATTCTAAAATCCAAAAACAACGAATAATGTCCTGTATTAAAACAAATAAAGCTACCTAATTACTAGGTAGCTTTAAATTTCTATATCTCATAATATTTTTATGAAACCAAAACCCAATTTTCAGAGGGGGTAGTGAGAATTTTAACCGAAATCCATAATAAATCTTATTTTACAAAGGCAGAGGTTGAAAGACTACTCTTAATTAAAAATGCCCCTAATAAAGCAAGGAATGTATATGTGAAAGACAAAAGACATAACCAAAAATTTATGGATAAATACCTAATTATTATATAGTTATTATCGCTTTGGTTAATCACTATCTTCTTAATAAGGCCTTACGTATAACATTACCTGTATTTCTGTAAATACAGGTAATGGGTATTATAGACTAAGAACATTTAACGTATTGCTAGTAAGTCAATTGAATTGCTTGCTGTAAGTGAAGAGGAAAGGATTCCTGTAAACCTGTATTTATGTAAATACAGGTTTACATGTTATACCGCAAACGATTTCTGTATAGAAATTCCTTTTTGTACTGAGAAACATAGGCAAACCGATATGATTTTTTAACATTAGGCTTTTGTAGTTTTTATCAATTTATTCCTCATAAAGAGATAATATGAAATTCTAACTGTTTGTTCCTGTAAATACAGAAATACAGGGGCTATTAAGAACATTATCCAGAGTTAATTGAATTGGTCTATTTTTTTTTGAATTTCTGAAATCAACAAATTAATTTTTTCAGCTACTTCTAAATCTTTGGGTTTTACATTTAGAATATTGATACTATTAGCTTCAGTATAAAGATTATCTATGGTTCTTTGTAATATAATTATTACTTTTTCATTCAATGTAGGTTCTATCTCGACATATTCGTTATCGATGTAAATAGAATCTTTTTCTCTAATGTAAATACCACGGCTGATATTACTATAACCTGTTTCCTTTGCTAATAGATCTCTGAGTGCACCTGAGTAGGTTCCGTCTGTAAATTCTTTACCGGTTTGTTCTTGTACATACTTCTTAATTTCTTGAATGCTATGTTCTTGATAATCAGATAATAGCTTTTTAGTATAGTATCTAATTTCTTCGGCATTAGATCTAAATTTATTTTTATCCATTAAAACTTCCTCCATACTAATGCATACTTGTAAATTGCAATTGTAAAGCATAGAAACACCTTACAACCTCGTTGGAAAGATTGTATCTTCTGATTTAACACAAGTAAATTCTTAAAAATTGAAATAATTCGGACAAATTTACCACTAATTCATTTCTCAATATTCTGTAATCGATATGGAATTTGGTCTATTTTTAAAAATAGTGAGCCGTAATCGACTTGAATCCATCACATTAACATGTGTAATTAATTGTTGTGCAAACTCTAAAATTTGTTCTCTACTCATTTTAATTACGTATGTCGCGTTAGTATCACAGAACTCTTGTAGAGCTACTGTTGTCTTCATACCATTACCGCTATAAATTCTGTCCTTCATAGCTGTATTAATCGTTTTACATCCCATCTTTAACCACCTCTAATTTAATTTGTTTGTTTGTTTGTTTGTTTGTTTGTTTGTTTGTTCGTTATATATTATATTATATAGTATATATTTTTAAAAGCAAGGATTTTTTTGAAAATCTAAAGAACAATAAAAGAAGATGCCCCTAAGAGCACCTTCATTTCATTTATTTAATTATTATCCCTGGTAACAGTTCCATCCTTGTTAATGCTATCACCATTTGTTGGACTAATCTTCACATAACCATTCGCCATGCTTGCTTTGAAATTTGCTTTTTCAAACGTTGAACCAGATAATCGGAACCAAGAACCACTAACTTCAACAAAAACAGTAGCATGATTATTACCTGCAATTATAGCTGTGTTGTACCCCATCGCATCAAATACTGCAGAATAGATGTTAGCATCGGTATCACAATCAGCTTGCTTCCTAAACAATGCATCGTAGGCTGAATCTGGTAAACCATCTCCAGGATCTTGTGCTCCTGTATTAGCAAGTACACTATGAGCAATTAAAGCTGTTCTATAAGCTCTTTCCATTTCATCACTTAGAACACCAGCATCAGATAAAGCACCTAATCTCGCACCTGCTGATGCTAAACCTCGATCTTGTGGTTCAATTGCGTCTCTTATGTTACCAGCATATCTTTCACCATTAAAATATTCTGCAAAATACTCATGATAATCGGAATGAAGTTCAACTTCATAAATATTTTTAATTGCTTCATTTACGATACTGATTACCGCATCAAATTCCTGTTGATTTAAACTTCCATAAGTATGCCTACCATAATCAACGGCAATCCCAATCACAACTTCCTTTTTAGGAGTCAAATTCTTGCCAGTAGCTAAGAAATCATGATACTTCTTAATAAACGTAACAATCTGAGCACGATTTAACACTTTTTCGGGACTGTATGAATGAAAGGTTTTTGGATAGTTACCCGTACTATCGGCATATCCATTCGATAAGCCTGCGTCATACATAAATTGTACAGCTTGATGTATCGTGACAGGTCTTTCAAAATATAAGGTTGCTAGTATTCTAGCCATTGTCCCTCTGGTCGTTTCTGCTGAAGCTGGAGCTGTGTTTTCCAAAGATCCAATGGTTGGTAGACTATACCTCTTCGCAATTTGGTAAGGAACAGAAGCCCAAAAGTTGGGGTTTGTAGCTTCCGTCGTTTCCAATTCCTCTTTCTTCGCATAACGGAATAACATCGTAAGTAACTGTGCTTCGGTTAAAGAACCATAAGGATTTAACCAGTTTCCTAGTTGACCAGTAGTTGGGTGCTTTGCGTTAATATAGCCACTTATAATCCCTTTATCGATGGCCCAAAGCATATCCTCCGACCAATATTGTCCTGTTTGGTAATCGTCGTAAACTATGGTTTGCTCGCTAGATGAAGTAAATTCATGCTTCATCGTATTTGCATAGATACTGCTTGTTCCACTAATTAGAAAACATACTAATATGGGGATAACTAGTAAACTCTTTTTATTTAGCGTTCCTTTCATCCGTTCAACCTCCCCATTCCAGTTTAAAGTTCTTAATCATTGTTTCTAGTGATTGTTCCATCTTTATTAATGGTATCACCGTTTGTTGGTTTAATGTATACATAACCATTTGACATACTAGCTTTGAAATTAGCTTTTTCAAAAACTGTACCACTCAAGCGGAACCAATTCCCTTCAACTTCCACAAAAAAATCAGCGTGATTATTTCCGGCAAGAATCGCTGTATTATAACCCATTGCATCAAATACTGCAGAATAAATATTCGCATCAGTATCACAATCCATTAATTCTCGAAATAATGCATCGTATGCTGAATCAGGAGAACCATCCTTTGGATCACGTGCGCCAGTATTAACCTTCACATCCTGTGCAATTAAAGCTGTTCTATAAGCTCTTTCCATTTCATCACTTAGAACACCAGCGTCAGATAAAGCACCTAATCTCGCACCTGCCGATGCTAAACCTCGATCTCTCGGTTCAATTGCGTCTCTTATGTTACCAGTATATCTTTCACTATTAAAGTATTCTGCAAAATACTCAGGGTAATCGGAATGAAGTTCAACTTCATAAATATTTTTAATTGCTTCATTTACTATCCCCATTACCGCATCATATTCCTGTTGATTTAAACTTCCATAAGTATGCCTACCATAATCAACGGTAATCCCATTCACAACCTCTTTTTTAGGTGTCAAATTCTTGCCAGTAGCTAAGAAATCATGATACTTCTTGATGAACGTCACAATTTGGGCTCGGTTCAACACCTTTTCAGGACTGTATGAATGAAAGGTTTTTGGATAATTGCCTTTAGAATCGGCATATCCATTGGACAAGCCTGCGTCATACATAAACTGTACAGATTGATGTATCGTGACAGGTCTTTCAAAATATAAGGTTGCTAGTATTCTAGCCATTGTACCTCTTGTCGTTTCTGCTGAAGCTGGAGCTGTGTTTTCTAATGACCCAATGCTTGGTAGACTATACCTCTTGGCAATTTGGTAAGGAACTGAAGCCCAAAAGTTAGGGTTTGTAGCTTTAGTCGTTTCCAATTCTTCTTTCTTGGCATAACGGAATAACATCGTAAGTAACTGTGCTTCAGTTAAAGAACCATATGGATTAAGCCAGTTTCCTTGTTTACTAGTAGTCGGGTGTTTCGCATTGATATACCCGCTAATAATACCTTTATCGATGGCCCAAAGCATATCTTCCGACCAATATTGTCCTGTTTGATAGTCGTCATAAACTATGGTTTGCTCACTAGATGCAATAAATTCATGGTTTATTGTACTTGCATAAGCGCTGCTTGTTCCACCAATTAGAGAACAAAGTAATATTGGGATAACTTGTAATCTCATTTTAGTTTGTGTTCTTTTCATCCTTTAAACCTCCATTCGATTCTGGATTATTTCTCCATTCCATCTGTTTTCTCTCTTCTCCTAATAATATTTAGACTACATTCACCAAAATACAGATCAATTTGCTATTTGGACATATTTTAAATTATAGAAATTTCAGTTATGGTTGTTAAAACTGCTTCAGTGCTAAATCATGTGCATGTTTTTGTCGAAGATCCAAACATAATTTATAAGCTTCTTGATTTTGTTTAGATTCATATATTTTCATACCTATTTTAATGAAACTGTAGGTAGCTCTTAGTGCAATTAAAATCCCTGTTGGATCTGGAATGAATGCATCTGCGACAAGACCGCCTAGTGTATCGAGTCCGATGTCTAAACCTATACCAATGACACTGAAGGCAACGAGTTCAGCTGTTGCTGTTACAATCGTATCTTTATATTTTCTTTTTGCTTCATCCATTGTCCCGCCATTTTTTCGATTCTTAATGAATTGAATAGTAGCAAATACAATAGTCATGACAAAGATGGTTCCATTGATTGCACACATTTCTATTAACATATCTGATGCACCAACAAGTGATAAATTAGATAAGCAAGCTGTTAAAGTCTCAGTAGTTACATAACTAACTGCACCTAAGCCAAGACCCATTATGGTGTTCACCTTTGCGGAGAGAATTGCATCAGATCTTTTTTGTGCCCCTGGACGAGGATCTTTTTTGAGACGATATAAATCGATGACTTCATTTATTGCTAAATACACGATTGCTGAAGACACGATTGATGCCGCTCCTGCTTCCCAGAAATTCAGCGTAATTAAGTCTTCGTTATACCAAACTCCCCATTTTTTTATGCATTTTTTTAAAAATATTGTTCAAAATAACCATATACAGGAGGTGGTGGTATATGGAGGAAATTCCAATTGAAAAATGGAAGGTAAAATTCTTGAATCTGCCTTGTGATGAACAAATATATTTTGCACATAAAACTGCACTCGATGAATCATTACATAATGAATATGTTGAATGGTTAAAAGAACAACAAGATAGTTAACTGCAGTAACAAAAAGGTGTGATGTAGCAACCATCACACCTTTTAACTAAACTATTCAATCATTGTAAAATCAAATGTTTTTTTATCAAGTTTGTTTACACCGATTTTCAATCCGCGATTTTCCATCGCTTCCTTTAGTTCTGTTAATTGATTATTCTTAATCAATTCTTTATAGTTTCCAAGCTTAAATGCCTCTTTCATATATATCTCATAGGCCATATGCATTTGTTCATCCAGTAGAAAAAGCCGCTCATTTAAACGGTCCAAGGAAATCTTTGAAATCGCAAAGTCCTCCTCTTGTTTTTTCTGTTGCTTCTGAATTGCACTAATTTTTCTTTTATACTTTTCCTTTATCTTCGTTTCATCTTCACCAATGGTTAAGAGATAGTTTAGTAAACTAGGCTCAATTTGTTTTTTTAGTATGTTGGTTTTACAATCTTTGTTTCTACACACATACTTATCGACACTTCCACTCAACTGATCACCACAATTCATGCACACCAGAATACCAGAGAACAGATGAAAGTAATTCTTAGCCTTTTGTCTCTTCATAGTTCCTAACAGGGTTTGTACTCTCTCAAATGTCTCTTCTTCAACGATAGCCTCATGTGAATTCGGTGAATAGAGTGTTTGAACCATTTCACCTGATTCATTTTTTTCATTCATGTATAAGTTACCCAGGTATACTTTATTCGATAATATATTCCAAATATTACTATTTGAAATACTTTGGTTGTTCCACTGATCGTTATCCTTAAGATGTTTAACGACATCTGATACATTTTTAAATTTCAAAAACAAATCGAAAACCAACCGAATAAACTCAGCGTCTTGATTTGGTATTAGTTTTCGTTCCTCATTCTTGTCATAACCTAAAGGAACTCTACTATGAGTATATTCTCCTTTCTTTAGAGAGCTTTTCTGCGATGCTTTTAAACGACTGGTTCTATTTCTGTTCTCCTCATCGGCATAGATGGATTCTTGAACAATATCTCGTTCACTCATTTGGGATAATTTCTTATCCTGTCCGACACTAATGCATTCAATCCCTTTTTGCTTCAATTTCATCAAAAACATAGACATTTGAATACTGTTTCTTCCTAATCGATCAAAATAGGCAACAATAATGACATCTACTAGATTTTCTTCTACTAGTTGCAATAATTTTTGAAATCCTGGTCTATTTTGATTCGTCCCGGTTTTCATCTCGTCTACTACATAGTCTGTGATTTCTATCCCATGTCGTTTAGCATATCTTTCAACCATTCGTTTCTGGGCAGGAATGCTGTCAACCGGATTTAGTCTATTTGATGTTCTCCCATACATGATTCTCCTTAGTAAGTATTTGTAATGAGAAAGGGTCATTGTTCTTCACCTCTTCAAATATTGACTCATGGTACTTCACATAAAGTGTGGCCTCCTGGAAATCAACCAACACACAATAGGGCATTACAATGACTGGTTCAGTAGGGGATAAATCCTTAATACTCATAGACGCATAGGGACCGAATAATGACTGATAAAATGCTACACCGAGTTTTAAGTCCTTTTGTACTTCCTTCTGTTGTATAAGATTTAATTCTAATAGTCTATCTTGCTTCTCCTTAGAATCCCGGAATTCTACTAACACTTCTTCTTCTCGATCTTTAAGTGTTTGTAACTTCTCTTGTAACCTATAAAGTTGAATACTCATTTGTTTTTGTTTTTCATTTAGAAGTTGCCGATAGTTACGCTTTAATTGTTGCCCATTTAATAAATGGGTGAATTCTTGTCTAATAAGTTCAATATAGGTATCGATGCTAATGCTTGCCTGACATTCAACACATTGAAATTGGTTATTCATATAATCTAAAGGCTTAAAACATTTTAGGCATAAAGAAATTTCCGGAAACATATTACTCCTCTTAGGTTTATTACCTGGTTTTTCTGCTTCTAACTTTAATTGAATATAGTGATAAAGAGGCAAGCTAATAAGAGGTTCAATGGACTTTACTGGACCAATAAGACCCTCCTCATCAAAAATACCTGATAGCATTCCTGCATATACCGGATTTTTTAAGATTTCTCTTACAGCAGTGTGATCCCAATGCTTTCCTCTCTTTGTTAAACCGAAATATTCATTCAGTTTACTTGCTATTTGTCTAAGGTTCATTCTTGATAAGTAAGATAGAAAGATGTATTGAATGATGGTAAAGTCATTATTCAACTTCAAATCAGTTGAATTAGTTGAAGTAGCCAAAACAAGATCATGTTTTTTCTTTTGCAGATAACCAAGTGGTTTATAAGTGGAGCGATACAAGTTACTCTCCGTAACCTTAACATTTCGTCCCCATTGTAATCTGGCTTTTAAAAGTCTTCTTTCCTCTGCGTATTGTGCTGCTTTTACCAAAAACGACTCAATAAATTTAATACCAGTTTTACGCTCGTTTTCAACAGCAAAAATAATCTCATCTACATAATCCATAATCTCTAACATGAGCTCAATACTTGTACTTAAATCACGAACTAATCTATCTTGACTGTATAAAATAAGAGCCTTAACTTTCTCTTCATTATTTTTTATGAGAGAGAGCATTCGGTTTAACTCCGGTCTACTTTTTAAAACACCACTATATCCAATGTCACTAAAAAATTCTATTAACTCAAATTCGTTTTCCTCTGCATATTCTTGTATCCGGGTTAACTGGTACTGTACACCTTCACGTTCACTCTCATATCCTCTTACATAGATAGATTTTCTTGCATATCCAATTACTTTTTCCTTCATAGTTAACCAAACCCTTGTAAATTTTTAGTTTACTTAAGTATGAAATGAACTCAAAAGTTAACTAGTTTAGAATGTAACTATTTTCGATGATTGATTGGGTAAAGGGTAAATAGTTACATAAATATTTTGTTAAACACCTCCTGATTAACTAGAAAAGTAAACTAGAAAACTTAACTAGTATATAGTTAATTGAATTTTACATAAATATTGGATTAAAACTTAAAAGCATACCCATTCCTAAAAATTCGCATGGATATGCTTAGAGTATTTTTGGTAATCAGAATATTTATACTGGTAATATTGACCACAAATTTCTAATATATGTTTGGAGAAAATATTAAGTTTTATTACGGCTATAAATATATTTATTATCGGTAAGAGAAACAATTTTAAATTAAATGTGAAATCTATCCTCCTCTGCATTGCTGTAAACCTATAAGAGGGGAATGGGGAACTTGTATTTTATCCTTCTGTATCAATTCACTATGAACAGTTATTGATCAAGCACAAAAACTGTGCTTGTTCTTCTTTCATACATACACAATAAAAGAAACCAAGTTGAGATTTCTCTCGACTTGGTTTCTTTTATTTGCCACCCTACGAGGCAGACAAGGAACCTGTCCCCTTGTCTTCAATTTTAACTTGTCGCATAAGACACGATGCCTGTCCCCCTGTCTTTTATGAAAAAAGCATTGAGGAGATTTTCTCCTCAATGCTTTTTGAAAATGTCTGGGTAAAGATTGAAATATGATATCAGTTTCAATCCCCATTTATTTCTAAATCTTAGTTATCAGTAGTTGCCCAGCTTCCAGTAGTAACAGATTTGTTACCAGTTGAAGAAACAACAGTTACTGAACCATTATCAACAGCTGTTAAAGCAGCATCAAATGCAGCAGCAGTTCCAGTAGTACCACTATAAGCAACACCAGTAGTAGTTGTACCTACAGTAATTGTAATATTAGTAGACCCTTTAAGCTTAGCCATATCTCCAGATTGTAGAGTATATGTTAAAGTTTCAGTTCCAAAAGTGATAACAATCTTGTCACCATCTTGTAACTTAGAATCTGCCCACTTAGTATTAGATGCAGTTGTATCAGATGTTAATACAATAGTATCTCCAGTAGCTGCATCTGAAGTAGCAGTGTTATCTGAAATAACAATGTTACCTGCAACCACGTTGTCAACTAATTGACCATCAGCAACCCAAGCAGATACGTTGTTAGCTTGATCTACATAACGGTAGTAAACAGTATCTCCAGCGTCTGAAGTATCAGTTACAGCAGTTAATGCAGCACCAGTAGCAGCAGTTAATGCAGCACCAGTTAAATCATAAGTGTACTCAGCAACAGTTGCAGCAGTAGGTGCAGTTGTACCTACATATACTTCTAATGTCTTGAATGCATTTTGAGCTACACCAGTAGTACTTGTAACTTCCTCAGTTGCAAGATTGCTGAATGCGAAATCAGATACATCAGGAGTAGTTGCAGCAGTAGCAATACCACCAAATGTTACGAATACATCAGTTGTTGCAGACTTCTTAATTGCGTCTACTCCAAACTTATCAGTAATAGTTAAGCCATTTGGCATCTTCACTTTATATGTTGTACCAGCTAGGAACTTACCTCCAGATAACTCAACAGTGTACACTCTCTTTGCACCATTGCTTACATCTGTAAATGCTCCTAATTGTCCGTGAGCGATTTGAGTCGTACCATTATAGAATTCAATTGCAGTTCCAGCTGTTGCATCAGTAGTAGGGTCAACTGATAATGACTCACTGAAAGTTATTTGAACTACTGTATCGGATAAAGGAATTACAGAAAGTAATTCTGGTCCTTTGTTTTCAGCAGCATTGTAACCAAATACAGCTTTAGCATCGTTTGTTACTGAAGCATCAAGTCCAACACCGTCTAGAGTAGTGAATAATGCATCACCAGCAGCATTGTCAGTGATTACAACATCATACAGGCTACCTTCAGAGAAGTTTGAACCAGGAGTGAAGTAAACACGTACTTTGTTAGATGCAGTCTTCTCAGCATACTTAAGGTCATAGCCAACTACTTTAGCTCCACCATTAACCTTTAATTGTAAGAAGTTGTCATCTGTACCAGCACCAGGGTTAGTTAGTGCAGCACCACTGTTGAATAGGATATCTTGGTTGAACTCAAGTTCAATAGTTTGCTCATCAATTGCTACTGCAGATGATAACTTTAATCCAGTTGCAGCATAATCAACTGTCCCGAAGCTTACTTCATAGTTTGTTGCACCAGATGGAGCAACCATTGAGAAGTTTCCAGTTACATCATTAACATCATCAAATCCATCTGCATGGAATACTAACTTAGCAACTTGGTTTCCTTCAATTGCATCAGCAAATAGAAAGCGAACTTTGTGAGCATCCGTGCTATCAACTGTATATGAAGATGTTGTAGCTAGGTTACGAGTTACAGTTGTACCATCAGACTTAGTATAAGTCACATATACCTCACCAACAGCACCAAAAGTAGTAACATTTACCTTGTCTTCAAATGTAACTTCTAATGTCTTTTGTGAAACTTGAGTTACAGTTGATACTTTAGGTGTAGCTGGGTTAGAGTCAACTCCACCAAATGAAACTACTGATTTAGCAGTATCAGTTGTAGATAATGCTGTACCACCAAGGTCCTTAATTTCACTATCTACTTGTAGTGTGTAAATATCAGTTGTTAATGCATTAGCAGTAGGTAGAGTAATAATGTAAGTTTTTCCATCAACTCTATCTAGATCTGCTCCTACCATTGTGTTGATATCAACATAAGCATCAGAACCCTTCTTTAAGTTGAAGTCTGATTTAGCTACAGTTCCATTATCAACATCTTTGTTGAATGTAACTTGGATTTGACGCTTGTTTAGAGCAACAACGCTTTCAAGCTTTAGAGCATCTAGAGAAGATCCTACACCAGCAAATGAAACTTTAGTGTCAGCTGTAATAGCGTTTCCTGCTTCATCAACGATGTTGTTGATCTTAACTTCATATACCTTACCGTTTGATTGGTTAGCAGTAGTTAAAGTTACTGTTCTAGTGCTAGCGCTGTATACAGCTGAAGTTGGGTAACCAAGGTCACCATTGATTACATAGTTTGTTAACGTTTCAGCTGACGCTTCAGTTACATCTTCAGTAAATTTGATTTCTACTTTGTTTCCAGCTTTACCAATGGTGCTTTCAACACCAGGCTTAACTGTATCTGCACCTTTACCAGCAAACTTGAACTTGTAAGTTTGGCTAGTTGTGATTGCATTTCCTAGCTCATCCTTTACATTTGAAACAACTACTTCGTAAACTTTACCAGCAGTTTGTGCTGAAGTTGTTAAAGTTACCTTTCTTAGGTAAGTTCCACTTGTAGTGCTTTCATCAAAAGATGCACCAGTAATTTCTAATCCGTCAATGCTGTAATTTGCAATTGCAATAGCATCTTCTTTAGTAAGTTCTTCGTGGAATACTACTTCTACTTTAGTGTTTGACTTAGCAGTTGCACTTGTAACATTAGGACCTGTTGTATCTAGTGCTGTTCCAGCAAAGTTAACTGTTAGATCAGTTGAAGGTACGTTTCCATATACATCAGCAAGGTTGTCAACTGTTAACTTATAAACCTTACCTGCAGTTTGTGTAGATGTAGTTAATTTTACAGTTTTTGTATTGTTCTCGATAGAGTTGCTGATAACTTCTACCTTTTCAACAGTTAGTTCATTGTTGATAGAGTAGTTTGCAACGTTAGATAATGCAGCAGCATCTAATTGGCTTGCATCAGAGAAAGTTACAGTAACAAACTTACCACTTCTCGCAGTTGCAGTTGATACTGTTGGAGCAGTCTTATCTTCTGCTTTACCAGCAAACTGTAATTTAGTTTCAGTAATAACGTTACCTGAGTAATCTTCTACACCATTAACAGTTAAAGTGTAAACCTTACCTGCTGATTGTGGAGAAGTAGTTAGGTATAATTCATTTGTTTTTGAGCTGCTTACGAATGCTACTGACTCAACAGTTACATCGTTGTTGATTACGTAGTTAGCAGGGTCAAGGATTGACTCATCAGTTGCATCTGTAGAATCAAATACAACTTTAACTAGTGTGTTAGAAATAGCAGTAACCGTAGAAGCAACTGGCTTTGTTGAGTCAGCAGGCTTAGCAACTACAGTGTGTGCTACGTCTGAGTTTTGTACATTAGCCACTTTTAAAGTGAAAGCTAATCCAGGAGTCATTTCGTTCTTAGCAGTTAAAATAACAGTCTTACCGTCATTTTGTAATACTGCACTTTCTAATTCGATAGCTTTGCCATCTTTATCTGTAATAGTAAAGCCGTCAACACTTAATTCAGTAGACGCTGCATTGAATCCAGCTGCAACGAAAGAATCAGAGAAAACAACTTTAATACGTTTATTGTCAATCGCACTTACAGAATCAACTGATACAGAAGATACTGTGTAGTCGAAATCAACGTCTAAACCGTTAACTGTTAATGTACCAGCAGTACCAGCTAGGTCAGCGTGAGTTAATGTGTAAACAGATCCGTCTTCGTTAGCTTCAACTGTTACTTCAACAGCTTCGCCATCAACTTCTACTACGAAGTCTTCAGCAGTTAACTCAAGGTTAGCTTCAGCTAAAGTTACTTCTAAAGTAGTTGAGTTTACAGAAACAGCGTCAGTAAGTTCTACTCCAACTACTGCTTCACCAGCTAAACGGTAAAGTACTAGAGCGAAACCAGAACGGTTCATTTGTCCGTAAGGGTTGAATTTGTCAGCATCTTTGAATAGTCCGTTTTGAGCAGCGATAGCTACTTTTTCACGATCTTCTGCACTTGTAATTAGGTCAAGGTCAGTGTAAGATACTTCATCTTCAGTAGCAGTTAATCCGAAAGCGTTAACTAGGATTTTTGCTAATCCTGCACGGTTGATTGGGTTGTTAACACCGAAAGAACCGTCAGCATATCCATTTAGGTATCCAGCTTCTTGTAGTGCTTCTGCATATGCAGCAAACTCATGAGTTGCTGGAAGGTCAGAGAAAGTTCCTTGTGCTTCTGAAACTTCAAGACCTAAGAACTTAACTAACATTTTAGCAACTTGACCACGTGTTACATTGTTGTATGGTCCGAAGTTACCATCAGCGTAACCATTGATTACACCTAGGTCAGCTAAAGCATAGATTGCAGCTTTTGTTTCAGCATCCTGGATGTTTTCTACATCTGGGAATGTCTTTACTTCTGCTGCTACTGCTGGAGTCACGATTGAAGCTACTAGAGCTGCAGATACTGATCCAGCTAAAAACTTACGATAAGATTTTGGTTGGTAAGCCATTCTGTTATTTCCTCCCTTAATATGTTTACTATTAAAATTGAACCAAATCTAAGAGAATCATTGCTTATGTATTTCTGCTACTCTCTTAAACTTAGTTGTAAACAATTTCTAGTATAGAAGTTTACGAGAAAGTTGTCAACGAATTCGGAGAAAATGGAATTTCCAATTTTTCCATATCATCTAAACCTCTTTTCCCTTCTCTACTATTACTATTTTTACAGGAAACGTCAACAAATGCAATACTTTTTTGTCAATTCTTGTTGATTTGACTGATTTTTACTAGTTTTGTTTACAACACCATCTATATATATGCTACGTTTTTTACAATATTCCAATTACATTGTTACAAAAATGTAAAATTACAAAAACTTTCCTTATGGTACACTAGTAAACAAGAATTCTGTCAAAATATCTGCAAATTTTTTATTGAGGTGATTTCCTACATGATTAGACGTTTCATCTTTCCATTAGTTTCACTTTTTTTAATTTTTTTCTTCAATAATATCTCTGTACAGGCTGAAGAGAAGAAAGTGAACTATGATAAGCTATTACCGACAGCTAAACAATACATCGGTGTTCCTTATAAATATGGAGGAACTACAGATAAAGGATTTGATTGCTCTGGCTTCTTGCAAGCCGTATACGAGCAATTAAGTATCACACTTCCACGTACAGCAGCTGATCAATATCAAAAGGGTGAAAAGATTTCTAAAGACGATCTTAGACCTGGAGACCTTGTATTTTTCGAAACATACAAGCCAGGAGCTTCACATGCGGGTATTTATATAGGAAATGATCAGTTTATCCACTCTTCTTCTTCAAAAGGAGTATCCATCAGTTCCATAAATGATCCTTATTATTGGAGTAAGCGTTATTTAGGAGCTAGACGATACCTTTCCTTTGAATTGGATCTTGGAAAATTCAATGACATTGAAAGTGATCATTTTGCTAAGGAAGCGATTGAAGAACTAAGTAAGGATCATTTACTTATTGGATATAATGACAGCTATTTTTACCCAGACGATTCAATTAGTCGTGAACAAATTGCCATGATTTTATCTGTAGCACTTGAATTAGATTTAACAGATCGTAAAAATTCATATAATGATATTAATGACGATTATTGGGGACTTGGTGCCGTTAATGCTGTATCAAAGGCTGACGTTTTAAAAGCTGATAATGAAGGAAAATGGAATCCATCTTCCACCTTAACAAGAGAAAAACTAGCTGCAGTATTAGTAAAGGCATTTGAATTAGGGAAAGCAAATAACCCAGCTCAGTTTTCCGATGTACCTACCTCACACCCAAATTATGATGCCATACAGCGTTTAGCAGCATCAGGAATTACAACTGGATTTTCAGATGGTACATTTAGACCAAATGATGAAGTAACACGCGCACAATTTGTAGTATTTTTATATCGTGCACTAGAATTAAAAAAATAATACATATCGAAACCCCATCCAATGTGGATGGGGTTTTCTATCAATTATATAGTACAGAGACTTGTAAGAGCCAGTTACTGTTTAAAGAGAAAACATGTATATATCCTTTTTCATTTCTTCTCTAACACTAAGATACACTTCTTGGTGTACCAGGCACCTAATTACTCTTCTTTAGATCAAGAGTTCTCTTTAAAAATAGTGCAAACTGTCCTCGTGTTGTAGGATCACTCGGTTTAAACGATTCCACAATGGTAATGTTATTGTAAGCTAGTGTATTAATATCATCGTAATTCCAAAAGCTTGTTGGGACATCATTAAATACTTTCTGTGTAGTTGGTGATTGGTAGATGCCTTCGTATGAGCGGACAAGGATAGCCGCCATTTGTGCTCTTGTTAAATATTCATTTGGGCGAAGCTTTCCGTCCTGCCCCATCATCCCGTGTGCCTCTGCAATCATCATTTCTTCATAGCCCAAATCAGTTGGTTTTATATCACTTGCTTTTAATTGATAATTTTCCGGTAGCTTTAACTCTAGTTCTTTCACTAGAATACTTGCCGCATGACGACGTAAAAGCCTATCGTTGGGTCTAAATGTTCCATCTTGATATCCATTAATGATTTTGTTTAGATTCAAATAGCCAACAGCCGTTACCATTTCAGGATCAACAATATCTGTAAACAGAGTCATATTACCTTGTTGTATATCGGAAGATGCAATATAGCCATCAATCCCAATCCCTTTTACTTGATAAAACACATAATGATTTTCTGGATTTTTTTCCGTTTCATAAGGTCCAGAGATTACTTCTAAAGGTGTGTAATTGAGGATTCTTTTTATAATCCCACCATCTATTCCATTTCTTATATGAGCGTATCCAACTTCACTCGTAATATAAACTGTATCCCCATTCAATAAGGATTGCGTTGATTTCGTATGAAGTGCTGGCCAGTTATATTGAAGCTGATCTTGAGGGAAGCTCATACTATCTGGATGCAATGGATCCTTATATTCCACTATAAATACTGGAATCTCACTGATATTGATAAAACTACGATTTCTAATAATATCAAATATTCTGTCTTGGTAAGGCTTTTTTTCTTGTACAATGTTTGGATCGTTTCTTTTTGAAAGACCATTATATGCCATCATCGCAAAATACCAATGTTCGATTATTTGTGGGTTATGGTCATTTATACGTGGTATAAAGTCGTCATTCCATTTTTCTTTTAGTATTTGTGCGCCCACTTCTATATTGTACCGAGTATCTGTCTTTAATTTAAATGAATCTATGCCTTTTTTCTTCATTTCCTCTTCCGTCAATGTAACCTGCATAATTCCAATCCCGCCATCAGCGGTAACAATTGTTGTACCATTTTTATCAAATTGTTTCATTCCCGTCTCGACATAGGCAATAGCCTTTAATAACTCTGGTGGAATGTTGTACTTAAGTGCAACCTCATGAAGTAGCTTTTTTGTTTCAAAGATCGATAGGGCCTTAGACAAATTCATTTCCTGTTGTGTGGTTTTGATGTCATTAATTGACTTGTAGTTTACCCTAAGTGTCTTGGAACCTAAATTAAAGCCTTTATCCGTATATTGAATGGCATGAAAATGTACGTTTGGATTTGTATAACTATCAAGAAGCCAAGCTTGCTCAGGTGTAATGGAAAAGGGATTAAGCCATTCTTCAAATGACGTTACACCTGCTTTTGTACTTACATTGATTGGCGCATAAAATCCCCTAGCTACCTGTCCAATAATATGGGTAGGTTTGTTGCTGAGGTTATAACTAAAAATTTTCAATTGATACAAGGACGGATCTTGTGTACTTCTTTTGTAATCTGTTAGAAAAAATGGTAAAGGTTCTGTAACTCTATAATCTGGTAATTCAAGAGTATTTGACCAGTACGTTTGTGCATGTTCATTGTCGAATGGTGTATTAATATGATAATTCATATGAGCATGTTCTTTAATTGCTAGATCTGATCCAAATAATTGGACATAGTCTTCTGCAAATATCTCTGGAAAATACCATATATACTCCCCGCTCCCATCAGTATGGGAATTATCATTTTTATCTATTCCTCTAACCATAGCGTAAGCTGAAGATTTCCATTTAGTAGGGGCTAATCCTTCCTTTTCTATTAAATAATGAAAGGTAAAATGATGACCATATTCATGAGAGAGAGTCGCTGCAATCTCCTCTATGGATGTAAACTGATCCCCGCCATATAAATGAATGACCCTCCCAGGTAATAAATCCCCCTTACCATTTGAAAATCGGTAGTTTGCAAAATATTGCCCAAGCACCTCTTTTCCCGCGGGATAATCTGGAAAGATGATTATTTCCGCTAACTCCTTCAATTCTTCACCATGTTTATTTTTTAAAAGCTCACTTTCAATACTTTGTAATCTTGCATCTTGCTTCCACTTCGTGGAATAGCTCTTTACCACAATACCACTTTGGCCATTATAGCTACCTTGGAGTGTATAGTAACCCTCATAATCAAACTGTGCTTGCTTCGTTACCGTTTCGTCGAATACGTGTGCCGATGCTTTCTGTAACGGTAAGGTCAGTATACCTACTAATAAAAATACACCTAAAACGAACTTCTTCATTATATATGGTCCCTCCACATACTAAAAACTAATTATCTAATAGTTTATCATATACCTCCCTTTCTTCCGATTGGAAAATATCCCAGAAAAAAGAGACTATAAGGATAGTATCCTTATAGTCTCTTTCACTCTCTTAGTTACTCCACTGAACGTTTAACGTATATGGGTTGCTACTTGAACGGTTCTCGAAATCACGTACCTCGATAATGTACGTACCCTTTTCAAGGGATAGAATACCGATTTCATCGTCACCATTTAAATAGTATTGATTAAATGTCTTAATTAGTTTTCCATTACTATCGTAAACAGAAATAACACCGTTTAATTCATCAGATAGATCAAGTGTGATTTGTACATCACCTTTGGCTGCTACATCTAGCTTGTAGTAGTCTTGATCACCATAATCAAGTCCAGCATTTAAATAGCCCGTTGCATTCCACTGATTCTCGCCTTCTGCTTTAAGTGATAATGGTTTTGTCGGTACACCATTTTTCAATACAGAATCAGCATCCTCATCTTTGCGGTCTAGCTTATTAATTACTAAATCATAATCTGCAATTGGCACTCCGCCCCAGAAATAGTTATCAAGGACAATAAAGTAACCTACATCCTTCTTCGCTTTAAACGATCCTGCTTCTGGTTCATTATCCCAGCCGCGATCCATGTAAATATTTTTTACCGTTTCCTCAGGGTCAATCGCCATGTTTCCGTTTGTATCCTCAACAAGAATGACAATTGGATCTATTGGAGTTTGTAGTGATTTAGGAAGCGTCTTCTTTTGCTCATCCGTCAGCTCATGTGGCTTTACGTTGTATCCGAATAACGCATCTTCCTCACGATGTTTATAGTAGTAAATGTCAATATCGTTTGGTAAAGCATAGTTACCAGTCTTTGCTGCTCCTGGTGTTAAGATTGTTGCTTTAATTTCTGTATTATTGTCTTCATTCACATCTTTAGGAGCATCCATCAACTTGTCGAACTTAAGTGTATACTGATCAAATGAAGTTCCCCACCAGTTAACAAGATTGAAGTAGTACTGCTTACCTTCTTCTAGAATTGTAGAAGTCTTTGTGTCCTCATTCATATTCATTGGATCGTAGATAATATATCCACCACCATTTACTGAATATAGTTGATTATCCTTTTCATCGTATTCAAAGATTTCAACCATTGGACGCATTGTTTCAGTATTATTCACTGTAAATTCATATGCAGCTGTTGCATCTGCTGTAAATGAGAACCAATCCTCATCATAGCCTCTTTGGAAGTATCCTTGTTGAGACTCCCCTGCATTTAATGGACGAGCTGAGTTAAGAATCTGATCAACCATTTCTTTTTCAAAATAGCTATATCGCTGTTGTTCAAACATACTGCTATTAACGTTATAGATGTTTTTATACTCTTTATAAGACATACCATCAGAAATTACTTCTTCTACCATTTTCTCACCATACATAGGGTAATCCATCATCGGATAGTTATCCTCATCAGCTGGTATCTCTTTTGTTTCCATTGTTAATTGATAAGGTAAGTTTGAAGCCTCAACCACTTTTTCTTCTGTTGTTACTGGCATGATTGGTCCGTAATAGTAATAATAGTCATTTGTTCTAGCATTACCAGAAACCTCTAGAATCATATCCATACCTGGCATTACTTCGAATGTTAATGTTTCGCCCTCACCATAACCATTTGCGTTTGCTTCATACATCGGCCATGGCCAGAATTCTCTCTCATACTCACTTACCCAATCAGGAATTGGCTCATTGAACATATAAGAGTCATAGATTTTAAGAGATGTATTTAAGCCTGGCAATGCTGATAAATCGATTTGAACCATTGTTGGCTCTTCGAACGAAAGCGTGAAATAGTCTTTATCTGTTTCTTTCTCATTAGCAAGATAGAAGGGACCTTCTTCTAACTCATTACTGTCAAATGGAAGTGTTGTAATCTCAACCATATTTTTCTTTGTAAGTGTATCTTCCATTAATGAATCAAAACGTTGTAATGATAGTTCATAAGTAGATTTTCCATCAAGGCTGTAGTTCTTGTTATCATCTTTCACACCAACGACTAACGTACCTTTTGATTCAGCCTTATATAGATAACCCTCTTGAGAGCCTTGCTGTACTTTATTAACGATAATTGGTTTTTCAGAAGTAGTTTTCCCTTCTGGGTAGAAACGAAGCTCTAAAGCATAGTCAAATAATTCAGAACCTGTTAAAGCTGTTTGAATATATTCTCCTTCTTCTACTTCAAACTTCACATAATCAACTTCTCCACTCGTAATAAGACTACCAGAACGCGTGCTCATATCAGATCCAACTGAATAAGGTACAGCGTCCGTTAAGATGTTCTCATCGGTTGGTTTTTCAAAGCTTGGTAGTTTACTAATATCAAAGTTTAAAGCCGCAACTGGATCAACTATTCCATAGCCAAACGTAAGGTCAAAGCCTTTATCACCAAGATCCTTTGCTGTTTGTTCTAAAATATATTCTACTTGGTACGTATTTAAATCAGGGTGCTTTGTTTTAATTAATGATGCTACTGCAGCTGCTATAGGACCTGACATTGAAGTACCACTTAAGTAATCGTAAGTAGACCCAACTGAATAATCAGTTAATGTAGCGTATACATCCTCACCAGGAGCTACCACGTCAATTTGTGGCCCAATTGTTGAGAATTCTGCGATTTCGTTTTTATCATTTGTAGCACCAACGGTAATGACACCATCGTATTGTGCCGGATAATTGTATTGAATTCTTCCATCGTTACCAGCAGAAGCGATAATTACAACACCTTTATCAGCCGCTACCTTTAACGCTTCTTCTACTAGAGGCATTTTGAATGGTGCCCCAACACTCATGTTAATAACATCTGCTCCATTATTAGCTGCATATAAGATTCCTTCAGCTAGAGCGTAGTCAAAGGATGCTCCACCATCAAAAATGTTAACCGGAAGAATTTTCGCGTTCGGATTTACCCCGTAACCACCAGAACCATTTCCTTTTTCAGCTGCAATGATACCTGCAACGTGAGTACCGTGATATTGTCCAACACCAGGATCAGCTGGGTTTGCTACTGTGTATGGAGGCAATACATTGTTCTTTAAATCATCATGTTTTGTATCAACACCCATATCGATAACCGCAACCGTAACCTCATGTTCTCCAGCTAGTTTTAATGCCTCTTCTACCTTTAAAAGCTCAAGGTGATACATTTGAGAAGCCTTTGGATCTGAAAAGCCACCGTAGTGGTTGACTACAACACTTGGCTGTACGTGCTGAACAGCGTTCATTTTAGAGTAGGCATTCATAACGTCTTCTAGCTTCTTACCTTTTTGAATACGAACGACATCATAGCCTAACTCAGGATATGTACGAACTACATAAGCTCCTGCTGCTCGATGATTTTTAGTTGAGAGCTTTTGGTTATACTTTACAACAAGAGTATTATCACTAAATATCTCCTGTTTCTTTTCTCGCTCTTTAAATGCGAGTTCACTTTTTTCTTTAGCTGTTAGGTTTAGACGGTCTAGTACATTATAAGGCTGTTTTTCTTTGCTATAAGGGCTATCGAGCGTGGTAGCCGAAGCAAAGCTAGGTACTAGTAGAGACGCAGACATACCTAAAGCTAATGACATTTTATGCCATTTCTTCATTCCTTGTTTCCCCCTTTTATTTTGGATAGAAAAACCTTCCTCTTAATTGGACGAATGAAACAGGAAAAAGTTTCATTAATTTCCAAAAAACTTGGAAAAGATATTAAAACATTTTGTTTTTCGGAAAATTAACCCAATTAACTATAACTGTACCACGAATTCTATTATTTGGAAAACAGGAGGTTTGACCTAAAATACTAGTAGTGACAAAAGATGAATCAGTACGAAAGGATGATAACCATTTTTTCCTAATAGATGAAATGAAAAAACTACAGTGATATACTATAATTTAGAATTAAATGAAAAGAAATCTATCCTTATAAGGAGCGAACTACATGATAGGTTTAATTAAAAAGCTAACTGACGAACAACAACGTCGCATAAAAAAATATCAAAAACTCGTCACTGAAATAAATGCGCTAGAGGCCGCATTAGAGAAATTATCTGATCAAGAACTAAAGGATAAAACGGCACAGTTTAAACAACAGCTTCAAAATGGACAATCCGTACATGATATTAAAGTAGAAGCATTTGCCGTTGTTCGTGAGGCAGCAAAACGTGTATTAGGTATGAGACCTTTTGATGTTCAGCTTATTGGTGGACTCGTATTAATGGAAGGGAATATCGCAGAAATGCCAACCGGAGAAGGAAAAACACTCGTTGCTTCATTGCCGAGTTATCTTCGTGCTTTAGAAGGAAAAGGTGTCCATGTTATCACGGTTAATGAGTATTTAGCACGACGTGATCGTGAACAAATTGGACAAATTCATGAATTTCTCGGATTAACAGTTGGGCTAAATTTACCACAAATGATGCCAGAACAAAAAATGGTAGCCTACAAATCAGATATTACATATGGGGTTGGAAACGAGTTTGGATTTGATCACTTGCGTGACAACATGGTGTACCACGTAAATCAACGTGTGCAACGACCATACCATTACGCGATTATTGATGAAGTGGACAGCGTCCTAATCGATGAGGCGAAAACACCATTAATCATTGCTGGGAAAACGGTTGTAAGTGCGGAGCTTCATTATTTATGTGCGAAAATCGTTCAGACGTTTATTCGTGACGAAGATTACATTTACGATGAAGAAACAAAAACAACGAACTTAACTGAAGAAGGAATCACCAAGATTGAAAAAGGCTTTGGTGTTGAAAACATGTACGAGCTCGAACACCAAACTCTATATCACTATGTAATCCAAGCACTTCGTGCAAGAGTCATGTTTACAAGAGATGTGGACTATATCGTAAAAGAAGGAAAGATCCTGTTAGTTGATATGTTTACAGGGCGTACAATGGAAGGTCGTTCTCTAAGTAACGGTTTACACCAAGCTATTGAAGCAAAGGAAGGTTTAGAAATTACCGAGGAAAACAAAATTCAAGCCTCCATTACGATACAAAACTACTTCCGTCAATACCCTATCCTATCTGGTATGACAGGTACAGCAAAAACGGAAGAGAAAGAATTCCAAGAACTATACGGGATGGATGTTATTCAAATCCCAACAAATAAACCAATTATTCGCCAAGACCTTCAAGATCAAGTGTATCTAACTATCGAACAAAAATATGAAGCAATGGTGAAGAAGGTTCAGGATATTCATTCAACGGGGCAACCAATCTTAATTGGAACAACGTCTATTTTACAATCTGAGAAAGTTGCAGATTATTTGCGAAATGCTGGGCTAACGTTTGAATTACTAAACGCCAAAAGTGTGGAGCAAGAAGTTCGCCTAATCTCTCTAGCTGGACAAAAAAATAACATCACAATTGCAACGAATATGGCAGGTCGAGGGACGGACATTTCGCTTGGCGATGGGGTAAAAGAGCTAGGCGGTTTATTTGTTCTAGGAACAGAACGTCACGAAAGCCGCAGAATTGATAATCAATTAAAGGGGAGGTCAGGTCGTCAAGGTGATCCTGGAACTTCTCAATTCTATATCTCGATTGAGGATGAAATGTTTAGACGTTTTGCAAAGGAAGAAGTGGAAAAGCTGTCTAAAGCGATTACCGCTGATGAATCAGGACTACTCACACATAAGAAGGTTCATGAGTTTGTAGAACGTACCCAGCGTATTGTAGAAGGAAGTAACTATGCAATCCGTGAGTATAATTTAAAATTAGATAACATTATTAATGAACAGCGAAATATCGTGTACCAGCTTCGTAATAATGTGCTTGAGACCGATAATGCCATAACACCAGTTCTTCCAATGCTTACATCTTATGCTCATAAAGAGATAGAAGAGGTTTGTATTGAAGAGCTACTTGCAGAGGAATGGGATTTCAGCAGATTAAATGTGAATTTGAAAGCTGTTCTTCCAACAGTGCAAGAGGATTTTACACCAGAGATGGATTCAGCTGCGGCGATTATGAAGCTTGTTGATGAAAAAATTGAGGAGTACCGTGAGCAGTTAGCTCCACTTGGGGATAACCCAGAGTTCCAGGCCACAGCAAAACAGCTTGTCGTCCGATCCATTGATCATCATTGGCTCAATCACATTGAAAGCATGGAGCGGCTAAAAGAAGGTGTTGGACTTAGACACTATAGTCAAGAAGATCCAATACGCCAATACCAAAATGAAGCATTGGAGCTATTTTCGATTATGTTCCATAAACTCGAAAGAGAAGCTTGCTTTCAACTTAAGCAAATTGTACCAAAACAATAGGATGAGATAATCATTTCCAAGTGCCCAATGCCCGGGTACTTGGATGTGCTTTTATAGAAGGAGTGAAAATAGGATGTTATCATTTTTTAAAAAGAAGGATAAAAAAATCGAACGTTCTGGTGAAGATAGTACAGTTAGCTCAAATGAGTTACTTGAAAATGGTGCAGATGCATCAAGTTCAAAAGAGGTAGACACAAAACTATCCTACCATCCAAGCTGGAATTTAAAAGAGGAAGAAAAGTATGTGTATCAGTTTTTACACAATCAGCTTCCAAAACTAGTGGAAAACCAAATCTCTATATCTGGAATTGAAATTAAAGTAGTAGATAATAAGTTAATGGTATCTGCTTTTGTACGAAACACATTGAGTCGACCTGTAAAGTTTCAAGAGATGCCATTGCTCTTATTAGGTGCAAACGGTGAACTGATCGGAAGAAAGATATTCGATTTATCAGTATTAGGAGAATTACCACCGACATCAAGCCGTCCATGGCATTTCTTCTTTGAGAAGAATGAAGTGACGACATTGGACATTCCAGCGTCTGGTTGGAAACTAGCATTTGAGTTAAAAAAGAAGCATTCATTAGACTTAGCAGAAAGCTGGGAAAATTCCCTGTCTGATACAGATAAAGAAAAGCTGCAGCAGCTTATAAATACGGTTGAGCCTCCAAAGCCAGGTGAAGTAAACTTCATGGGCTTACAAGCTAAGCAGTCTGAGGATGGAAACCTACATGTCACAATGCTAATCCGTAACGGAAGTACAAAAAATATTAATCTACAGCAGATTCCATTAGTGATTGAAGATGCATCAGGTGACATTGTCGCAAAAGGCGGGTTCCAATTAACAGATTTCGAGGTAAAGGCTAATACGAGCAAGCCATGGACCTTTATTTTCCCGAAAGAGTTGATTGTAAAAGAAGATATAGATTTGAGTAAGTGGAAGGCTTATCCGCCCCAGGAGCAGAAATAACATACTTCTTAGTTGTTGATTAATGCATGGAAGTTGACGATAAAAGGTTGAAACTTGCTGATAATTCATTGGAAGTCGATGACAAAGCGAAGTGTTGCTGGTAAATGGCGATACTCTCTTGCTGAAAACTTTTATACTTTCTAAATAATTTAAACAAAAAAGGTATAGGTCTGAGGTGACCTATACCTTTTATCTATGCAAATAAACACTATTGATCATCAGTAACTGTTCTCCTATTTAAGGTAATAAAAGAAAATAATGGAAAACAAATATGAGATGAAAAAACACCTATCGTTTGACAGGCGTTCTTTCATCTGGGCTACCAACCGAGAATATTTAAAGCAGAAGGAAATAAGAAATCTTTCTTAACTATATATTACCATTGACGAACGTTAATCACAAATAGTTTTTTTGAAAACACATGTAATTTTTGAAATCTTTTCACCTATTGGAATATGTTTCTATTATATGGAGATTATTCATAAATTTATTGAATTAGTGTGCATCATTTTCTCTAGAACTTAATTAAATTGTACAGTCTTCTGATAGCCAAACACTGACTGCCAAAGGACAAAGTTTATTGAATTAGTCTCTGTTCTTCAGTTAGCATTCTTCTACAAGTCATTTATTTTTCAAGAGTATATTACCGATTATCTGCCACTTAAACCAAATATATGGATGTTTTTATGGAACATTCTTACTTACAGGTGTAAAATAGAAGATAGAGATATTCGTGAAAGTTTAGGAGGAATTACTATGTTTAAACGGGGATTACATATAGCGTTATCTATAACACTACTTTTTGTATCTCTTTTTAGTTTAATGTCAACCAATGAAGTTATTGCTGCAACAAATCCGAAGCTTGAAGAGTTAAATCCTGCTAGGAACGCAAAGCATGTACCAGTTGTAACAGATATCACCTTTCGATTTAATGAGAAGGTAAAAAGACAACCACATGCTGAGAAATTCAAATTCTATAAAAAACATACAAACGGTGCCTACTACTCTGAACCTATTAAAGAAATCAAGTTTTCAGAGGATGTTGTAACGGTTATACCTGAAAACCGTTTAGAATTTAATCGTGAGTATAAAATCGAAGTAGGAACGTATGCTATTGAGTTGGAAAATGGTTATTATCCATCAGCTATTACAAATATTTTTGAAACAAATTTCATGGAATTTTATGAGCTTATGGTTTTAGATGAAGCTAAGTTGCAAGGGTTACTACAGGATTATACACCAAGAGAAATTGTCATTTCAGCTCCAAAACGTTATATAGAAAATGTCGAGGTTGTTCATAAAAATAAAGGTAAAGTTGCGAATGATGCTAGTCAGGCAGTCACTGAATCACTTACGAACATTGACGTGAAAATATTTGAGAATGAAAAGGTAAGTCAAGTAAAGGTTGAAATCATCCAAAACGGTAAGGTCATTAGAAGTACGGTTGCTGAAAAAGCTTCAAAAGCATCTGATAAACAGGAAATCTACACAAAAGGGTTCGGAAACCTTCCTGTAAACTTTGATGTAAGGATTACCGTTTATGACTCTACTTTCCGTTCTATAGATCAGAAGGTAGCAAAGTTAATATCAGCTGACGCGATGTTCTCAAATGTTAACGAAAAGTATCAATATAAAACAGCTAATAAATCATTCACCCTTTATGACCTGTTGAAAAAGCCTGAAGACTTTAACACGCTTTTACTTGAAAATGACATGAAAAAACTCATGGTTCAGGTTAAGTAACTATGAAAGCCAAATGGATTCTTTTCTTTGTAATCACCCTTGTAATAGGCAGCTTAGGTACGACACCAATTAAAGCAAACGATGATTCTGAAATATGGTCAACGAAAACGACTAATTCAGCAAAAAAAACGTGGACGATTAGCTTTAATCAGCCAGTTCATACAAAAAGTGCAACGAGTAAAACCATATTTGTTGTGAATGAACACAATCAGGTACATGCGACAACCTTGTCCATCTCAGAGGATGGACTGCAAGTTACTGTTTCACCAAATGCAACCTATCAGCTGAATCATGAGTATCGATTGATTATTGACAGAACGGTTCGTTCAACATCTAGTAAGGATTTAAAGAAAAATTTAATTATGCCGTTTAAGGTTGTTCCTAAATCATCTTCATCCACTGCTGGTTCAGATTCGACCTCTCCATCCGGTTCAGCAACGAATCCTTCTGGAGACGGGCAATCTAGTTCGAATCATGATGATACAGAATCACTTTTACAAATCACCGTTTCACGAAATGACTATGTTGCGGATGTGACAGTAAAAGGCGATGATACCATCACTCAAGTCCTTATTGGGCGAAATAAAATGCATTACGCCGGGAATAACTCCTTTAACCTGGGAGTTGCGGGAGTAGAAAGTGGCGATACGCTTGTTATCAAAGCTTACAACCATGAACAGAAACTCGTTGCTCAAGAGCGATATAAAGTCGAATAAGGCACATCTTTGAAAGGTTTGGTAACTGCATGGTTAAAAAGTCTTTATTGAGTACATTTATCTTTACATTAGTCGTTGTGAATTTATTACTATGGCCGTATTTATATAAACAAGCTACTTCATCTGGAGATTCATCACCTCGTTCTGAAGAAGTGAGTCAGGAAGTTGAAACACCCATTGATTCATCTGAAATGGATGACCCAGAAACAAGCGTCGAGGATCAAGCTGGATCAGAAACAAGTGAGGATTTAGAGGAAGAAGAAGCAAACGAGACTTCAAACGAGTTTAAGGTTATTGATATTAAGTAAGGTTGTACACCAAATCCGGTTAGGGTTTGGTGTATTTTTATCCTTCTTGGAAGTTATTGTCAAAAAGTTGAAATAAACAGGTTTTTGGTTGAAATCCTTATGAAAAAGGTTGAAATAACGACTTTTCGAGGTGAAATCATCAGTAAAAAAGATGAAATAATCACATTTTCAGTTGAAATCATTAGTATAGAATATAAAATAAACAATTTTTCAGTTGAATTCATTAGTAGGAATGGTGAAATAACATTTTCCAGTAAAAAATCATCATGATTTTCGGCGTAACCATCAAAATGTATGCCGTATTCCCACCAATAGGTATGAAAAAACCGCATAGACAAAAGTCTATGCGGTTTCGCAAACAATTATTGTGTAATTACACTTGGACGCCCCATCGAAACGTATGTAACGCCTTGTTGCTCTGCTTCTTCAACAGAGTAACAATTACGTCCATCTAAAATTACTGGCGTTTTCATTAACTCTTTAAAGATGGAGAACGAAATTTCCTTTACCTCTTTCCACTCTGTCACGATAAAGACAATGTCTGCACCGTTTAGTGCATCTTGAATGGATTCTGTATACTCAATTTCATCACCTAAAATGTGCTTTGTGTTGCTCACTGCAATCGGGTCATAGCCAATGACAGATGCACCCTCTTCAGTAAGCTTCTTCGCGATAACAAGGGATGCTGCTTCGCGAACATCATCTGTGTTTGGCTTAAAGGCTAATCCTAGTATGGCAGCACGCTTTCCTTGTAATGAACCCACTATTTCTTTTGCTTTAGCTACTAAAAGCGCTTGCTGATTGTTGTTCACTTTAATGACCGATTCAAGTAGCTCGAACTTATGCTCAACATCCCCAGCAATTTGTACGAGTGCTTTCGTATCTTTAGGGAAGCAAGATCCACCATATCCGATACCCGCCTGTAAAAACTGGCTCCCGATTCGTTTATCCAAACCAATTCCAGTCGCCACATCATCGATATTGGCTCCAAGCTTTTCGCAAATATTGGAGATTTCGTTAATAAAGCTGATCTTCGTCGCTAAAAATGCATTCGATGCATACTTTATCATTTCTGCACTATGAATATCCGTTTTCATAATCGGAATTCCGTATGGGCGGTTTAGCTCTTCGATAACTGCTGCTGCTTGTTCACTTTCAGCACCGATCACAATCCGGTCACCATTGAATGTATCATGTATCGCTGAGCCTTCACGTAAAAACTCTGGATTTGAGACGATATCCACTTTCACGTTCGCTACTTTATTAGATTCCACTATATTTTTAATACGATCATTTGTCCCAACTGGAACGGTACTTTTCGTCACAACGATAACATTTTTCCGAATGGTTTTTCCAATCGCCTCTGCCACCCTATCAATATACGTTAAGTTGGCTGAACCGTCTTTGTTTTCTGGGGTCCCTACTGCGATATAAATAATATCCGCGTCAGCATATGCTTCTTCTACACTTGTTGTAAAATGAAGTCGACCTCGTTCAATGTTTTGCTTCATAAGCTCGTCTAATCCAGGCTCATAAATCGGTGAAATTCCGGCCTTCATCTTTTCTACCTTTGCCTCATCAATATCAAAGCAAAGTACATTGTGACCAATTTCTGATAAACAAACACCTGTCACGAGACCTACATAACCTGTTCCGGCTACTGAAATCTTCAAATCTAACACCTCTCTATTGTTCGTTCTTAATCACTTTTTCGAGATAAGCAAACACATCATCTCGCAGGTCTTCTCTCTTTAACGCAAAATCAATTGTCGCTTTAACAAATCCGAACTTATCACCAACGTCATAGCGAATTCCATCGAAGTTATACGCTAATACCGCTTGATATTCATTTAATTTCTTGATCGCATCGGTTAATTGAATTTCCCCGCCAGCTCCTGGTGGTAGATCTCCTAAAATATCAAAAATCTCATGACGCAACACATAGCGTCCCATAATGGCAAAATTCGATGGTGCATCCTGTAATGCTGGCTTTTCAACAAGCGTTTCAACGTTTAATACTTGATGTCCTAGCTCTTGTCCTTTATGACCAATGATTCCATACTTGGAAACGTCCTCATCGGCCACCTCTTGAACACCGACTACACTTGTTTGGAAACGATTGAATACATCGATTAATTGACCAAGACATGGGTTTTCTGACTGTACAATGTCGTCTCCGAGCATAACCGCAAACGGTTCATTTCCGATGAAACGACGTGCACAATAAATCGCATGTCCAAGTCCTTTTGGTTCCTTTTGACGGATATAATGAATATTTGCTAAGTCTGAAATACTTTGAACTTCTTCAAGTTTATCCCATTTTTCTTTTTTCGCTAATGTCTCTTCAAGTTCATAAGATTTATCGAAATGATCCTCAATAGCACGCTTTCCGCGGCCACTTACAATAATAATATCCTCAATGCCAGAGGCTACAGCTTCTTCTACAATATATTGAATCGTTGGCTTATCAACAATTGGTAACATTTCTTTTGGCTGTGCTTTCGTTGCAGGTAAAAACCGTGTTCCTAAACCTGCTGCTGGAATGATGGCTTTCCGAACTTTCATTCTCTTACCCCCATTTCTCTATCGTTTGATAGAGTCCTTAAAAATTTCCTTCTCATTATATTATAACAGCATCCATCTGTAAATTTTGTGTCAATGCACGTAAGAAATCACAAATATTTTGTAAAGGGTACTTTGATATGTGCTAGATTTACCGGCTTACGATATAATAAGGAGATAGACATTTTTTGGGTATATTAACTTGCAAGCACTTATAACCTTGAAGCCGAATTCGGCTTAACTAGAAAAAAGTGGTGAATGAAATGTTACAACGCGAAATGACAAAGGAACAGCTCCAATATTGTGCGGATGAAATTAAACGCGAGCTCAGTCCTGATATTGACTATGACAGAGAGAAAATGAAAAAAGGGTTGAATTTATTTAGGCAAGGCAGTGTATTTAATGCGAGCTTAGAGGATCGTTATATCGAAGCAAAGGTTCAAGATGGTTCCCCGTTTCAGGTTATGCTTGACTTAGATGTTTTCGTGCTAAGCACTTGCACCTGCTCGACTGGTGGAATTTGTCGTCACAAGCTTGCCGTCTTCTTTTATGCGTATGCAATGGTTGATCGAGTTGGCGTCTTTTTTCAAGAATGGAAAGATAAGAAGAAGCCACCTTCTCTTCCCCTATCCTTAAAACAGATGAAAAAAGAAGATAGAACAGTGGAAACATTGGAAACTGTTCGTGATTGGTATACGCTTTTTAAAAGACAGCACCATTTATTTAAACAAAAACAAGAAAACAACCGTCTCTCGTTTAATCAGCTTTTTAGCTTCGAATCGTTATATAAAACTTACTTTCACAGCTTAAAAGCACATGCTCCGCAAACTCCTTTTACAAAAGAGTTGTTTATGATTCACGCTGCTGTTTTTACGATGGAAAAGCTAGTTGAGCAATCTGAAAGCTCTCGACTGTCATTAAGTAGTAAGGATTCTTATGTGTATCCTTATGTAAATGAACTATTAACGGTTATTCACGACCGTCTAAATGATATAAAAAGTATGGCCTTCCCTTTAGGAGCAGATCCTTTATTAATTGAAACGAAAGAAGAGCTAACCAATCTATTAGTTGTAGGGAATGAATATCAGTACGAACGGTTAATGGCGTACTTTATAATTTGGAAAACTCTATTAAACCGCCCTGCGTGGATTAAAGAAGAAATTGATCTTTTAAAGGTTAAACAGCAAGACTTTTTGAGAGCGAAGAAATCTTATGCTGTTGATTGTCAATTTGCCTTAGCTCATCATGCATGGCTTGAAAAATGCGACGATACAGCCATAGATTTACTAGAGAAAATTCAAGGAAATATTTTAAACTATTGTTATTATTGGACAGGGAATCTTCAGCTTTCAAAGGAGTGGGATCGTGAGGAAAAATGGCTCACCTTCTCCCTTACCCTTTTAAAGGATTACAACCAAAGCCTTATCGACTATCATAGTAAAAGAAACATAACACGACAGTTTATGAAGTTGTATGAACACTTTTCACAATTATCAGGTACTCAAAATTCCTTATTACAATCCGCTTTAAAAGAACTCTTACCATATAGCTATGTTGAATTTAATGATTATTTACTAGAGCAAGAGAATTATCACACTTGGATCGAACTTCAAATGGCAGTAGGATTTGATATTAGTGAGCTTGAGAAGGAAACGTTAAAGCAAATTGAACAGTTTGATCGATCACTACTCCTTCCTCTGTACCATAAAGCCATTAACGATGCGATTCGTCAAAGATCTAGACCTGCTTATAAGCTAGCCGTTCGGTATTTAAAAAAGCTACGTACTCAATACCGTCAGCTGAAACAACTGCACATATGGTCAGACTATATCGAAAGGTTGGCAAGTGAACATAAACGCTTGAGAGCTTTTCAAGAGGAATTAGAAAGAGGGAAACTAATTCATGATTGAGATCAAAACCATGATTGGAAAAACTGAATGGATACCATCTAAGGGGATGTTCCTTTGGGTAGAAAATGAATCAGGTCGCCTTCTAAGTGTGGAAGAATGGAAGGACACCGCTTTTGCTTGGCACAAAGCCTCCTTTTATGGAACATTTTTAAAGAAATCAGAATGGAAACGTCATGAAGGTATTCTTCTTTCTCCTTGGACGGCACTGGATTTTTTTGCATCGTCTCCTTCTAATTCTCTATCAAGACTGACATGGGAAGGTTCTGCCAATCAATTTCGTTCAATTGCCAAGTCGCTAAAGGATAGCTTAGAACACGGTGACTTTATGCCTGATTTCGAAGCATGGCAAAACGGAAAAACAGGTTGGAAGCATGTTTCTCTTGTGTTAATGGATACTGAAAAAGAATGGTTTTCATTAGCTGTGCAAGAGTTAGTAGAGGCAAATGAAGAACTTCAACAAATGTGGAAACAAATTCAATCACGCTATCCGCTTCTCAAAAAATCTAGTATTGTCGCAGATGAAGAAGATTGGCTACAAAAGATTGGCTGGAAAGAGGATCAATCACCGTTTCGAGTTGGCCTACAGCTTGAAGAACCGTTAGAAGATGGTTTAGATTGGGAGCTTTCGATTTTTCTAAGAGAAAAAGAAAACCCTGATGACGTCATCCCAGTTCATAACCTTCATAATATGAGTGAGGAAAACGCCAGCTTTGTATACCGAGAAATCGATAAGTGGACCACTCTTGTTCCTTGGTTGAAGCAGGAGGACAAAATCAAGCAATCCATAAATGAATTGGAAGCCTTTGAGTTTTTAACAGAGGCTAGCTCTACACTGACAGGTGCTGGAGTTGAAATATTATTGCCTTCCTGGTGGCAAGCCCTAAGGGATACTCAGCCTGCACTAAAAGCAAAGGTGAAAAATTCACCTACGTCTTCAAGACAATCCTTCGTTGGGATGAATGCCATTATTCAATATGATTGGCGTTTATCGACAAATGGAATTGATATTTCTGAAGAGGATTTCCTTCGCATGGTCGATGAGAAAAGAAGGCTTATTAACATCCGTGGCAGGTGGATTAGGCTAGATCCAGGCTTTATCAAACAAGTACAAACAATCATGCAAAAGGCTAATAAGGAAGGTTTACGGTTCTGGGACGTGCTTGAACATGAGCTGAATGAAGGAAAGCGTGATACAGCCCTTACCGATCTCGATACTTCTCAGCTTTTCCGGCAGATCCAAATCGAAATCAATGATCAGCTTTCAGATATGATTCGAAAATTAACAGAGGCTAAAGAGCTTCCAAAGGTGAAGATACCCAAATCTTTTCAAGGCTCGCTTAGACCGTATCAAACACACGGTGTACAATGGCTCGCATTCCTTCGCAGCTTTGGATTTGGCGCTTGTCTTGCTGATGATATGGGTCTTGGTAAAACGGTCCAGATGATTACGTATTTTCTGCATGTAAAAGAAAAAGAGAAGCCTGCAACCCCAGCTCTTATCATTGCCCCAACATCTGTACTTGGGAACTGGCAGAAGGAATTGGAGAAATTTTCACCGTCATTACGTGTTTATTTGCATTACGGTTCCAATCGAAAAAAAGATGAAGATTTTATATCGGCTATAAAGAACGCAGACATCGTTTTAACCTCCTATGGACTTGCCCATTTGGATTTAGAAGAGTTAGAAAACGTGAAATGGAGCACCATCTGTATCGATGAGGCGCAAAACATTAAAAATGCGGACACGAAACAGTCTCGCTCTGTTCGGAGTTTAACCGGTCACCATCATATCGCCCTAACAGGAACTCCTATGGAAAATCGATTATCCGAACTATGGGCGATCTATGACTTTATCAATCACGGTTATTTAGGAAGTCTTCATCAATTTCATAAACGGTTTGTTATTCCTATTGAACGTGATCAAGACACAGCAAAAATCCGTCAATTACAAAAGATGATCCGTCCATTCTTGCTCCGTCGTACGAAAAAGGATGAAGAAGTAGCACTGAACTTACCAGATAAGCAGGAGCAAAAGGAGTATTGTTCTCTTTCTGTTGAGCAAGCTTCTCTGTATGAACAGCTAGTACAGGATACCTTCTCACAGATTGAGAAGCTTACAGGCTTCCAGCGTAAAGGACTAGTGTTAAAGATGTTAAGTAAACTCAAGCAAGTGTGTAATCATCCTAGTCTATATTTAAAAGAGGAAAAGCCAAGGGACCTCGTCAATCGCTCGAACAAAATGAAAAAGCTAGCTGAAATTGCCGGACAAATCCAAGAGCAAGGTGAAAGCTGTATTATTTTCACTCAGTACATTGAGATGGGGAATATGATTCGTTCTTATTTGGAAGCAGAATATAAAGAAACAGTACGTTTTCTTCATGGCGGTACCTCGAAGGTTGAACGGGACCGAATCATCGAAGATTTTCAAGCAGAAAAGCAAAAGTTCCTGATTCTCTCATTGAAAGCAGGGGGAACTGGTTTAAATTTAACCGCCGCCAACCATGTTATCCATTATGATCGTTGGTGGAACCCCGCTGTTGAAAATCAGGCGACCGACCGTGCTTATCGAATCGGACAAACTAAATTTGTTCATGTTCATAAGCTCATCACTTCTGGAACCCTTGAAGAAAAAATCGATGAGATGCTCGAAAAGAAACAACAATTGAACGAAGAAATCATCCAAAGTGAAGGCTGGGTTACAGAGCTATCCACTAGGGATTTACACGAGCTATTTGCACTACGCTCAAATTGGAGTGAGGAATCATGAAAAATGAGAACAACAATGTCCAGACTGTAGATAAAAAACATGAGGCTAAAGCGAAGGAATGGCAGGATTTTTATAAAGCCATTTCTGAAAAGGTTAAAAATTCATAATAAATTCCATTCAAATCTAAAGCCTATATCATTTTCGATATAGGCTTTTTTCTATCTGCAAAGAATTACTTCTTTTAATAAGACGGTACAATGAAAACGCCGTAATTCCAAGCATACCTCCAACAGAATCTAACATAACATCATTTATCAGTGGGGTTCGATCACCTGTGAAATGCTGGTGAATTTCATCCATAGTGGCATATAAAATGATAAATAGAGCCGTAGTCACTAGGCTAGGAACAATCTTTTTTCTAGAAAACGTAAAATACATGGCCCGGCATGTAAAGAAACCTAATATGAAGAACACCCCAACATGCGCTCCCTTTCGGATAAAAAACTCGACAAATGTCATCGGAGTCAAGTTTCGGACACTAATTTCTCTCCCGGCGTAGGTGAATTCAACCCATGAGAATTTTTGAACAATCCACTCCTTACTTACATATTCCCCAAGTAGTGGTCGTACGTCTTGATGTTGATAAGGCTGTGATGAAAACCAAAATATCGTTCCCGCAATGATCAACATCGGCAGCCAATACAAACTCATTCGAAGTAATTTCATTTTTCCAGCACCTTTTTCTTTTTGTCTTCCTCCATTGTAGCGAAATTAAACCAAAAATGTACGGCACTTTTTTCCAATGAGTATATTTAACCATTTTCACGGCAAATTCTAAAAGTACTTCCCACTCTTGCGCCAACTGATAATTGTGGGAAAATAGTCATTTATTCTAAAACAGAAGGGGCATGCGCCCCGTTTAGCCTAAGGCAGAGAAAATGTTTCTGTCATGGAAAAAGGGTGGTTTTTCCCTTATACTCATGACAGGTTATTTGACCGAGGAAAAAGTGATTTTTCTTTTTCCCTCGAGTAGGATGAAATGGCAAAAATCGCCGCCATTTCATCTTGGCTATGCGCTTGAGCTGGATTTAGCCGTAACATTGTATAAACTAAACACAAAAACTTTCTTAACTTATTAAAAAAACTAGCCGATCGGCTAGTAAAGTGAGGAGCTATCAAAAGATAGCAAGAGAGGTGTTCCATTGATTCTTTATACGAGGTGTCAGAGGATATCTTCTATGGATGTGGGCTATTTACGATGGTTTTATTGACTTACACTTTCTTCTGTTAGTAGATTTTTTATACAGCTGCTACTTCTTTTTTCTGTGTACTTAAAAATTTTACACCTTCTGCCACAACCTCTGTGACATATACTCTTGTTCCCTCCTTGTTTTCATAGGATCTAGATTGAATTCTCCCTGTTACGCCAATGACTGAACCCTTTCTACAATAGTTAGCGGTGTTTTCAGCATTTTTCTTCCAAAGAGTACAATTTAAAAAATCAGTTTCATACTCCCCTTGAGAATTTTTAAAATTACGATTGACTGCTAGATTAATGGTCGCAACTGCATTTCCATCCTCTAAATACTTCAAATCTGGATCTCTAGTTAATCTCCCAACTAAAATGACTTTATTTATCATTTATTTTCCCTCCTTTGTGCTATCTTACTTTAACCTTTTTTCTGCGTAAAATGAGCAAATGAGTATTTTAGTATAGAGAAGATGTGTAAAAACATACTTTCTTTTAAGTAATTTTTTATTTTTTCGAATGCTTCCTCCTAGAAAATTCAATTTTCATTAAACTTTTGATTTTTTTTCGACATTTGAGATCGTAAAAAATGAGTAACGATTTTGGTAGCCAATGCAAAGACGTTTTAAAATATCAGGCAAGGCTAGTTCCTTATTAGCAGGTGGTGTTTCACTTGATGATTTTTCATAACAAATGACAGATGGACCAGACTGATGAAATAAAATAGTCATTCCTACCCCGTGGGAATCGTCCTTGGAAAGATAGAGTAAGTCAATAGAAGGAGGTGTTGCTTGAGGATAATGCGCTGCCTTCTCTCTCACAAATGGAGCCTCCTGCCTTGCAAGGACTCGAGCGGATTGAAAAACAGCATCTGCAAACCGGTGTCGCATTTCATTTTCTTGATCTAACGGAAAATGAAGATGAATAGGATGAAACCGATCACACCTTGAACGGGCTAAACCCTGAATTCGTATGTCAGACAAATAAAAATCTGAAATCGTTGTTCCCTCCTTAGGGGGACTGGGGTCCCAGTCCCTAGGTTATTTTTTTGGTGTTAGTGTTCTGAAGGTAACTCGTTTGTATCAACTAGAGTAAATGCTGTGTTGTCAACGGAGTAGTTTTGGAATCCACATAAAAGAAGTACTGCTGTAAGAATACATAAACCTGCGAACCATTTTTTCATCGATAATGTCCCTCCTTTCTGTAAATTAATGTTAAAATATTTCAAAAATTCTTTCAGAAGCGATTTAAACAGTTTACAATATGATTATCTACAATTTTCTCATGTTTTCTCGTTATTACTTCTCTGACAATAACAGTAGGAATATATCAAATTAATTGGAGGATACCTTATGTTGGAATGGGATGTTAAGAGAGTTGGAAGAGAGATTAAGAGACTTAGACTTCAAGCAGGCTTATCACAAAAAGAACTAAGCAATGGAACAGTTACACAAGCAAGAATAAGTAAGATAGAAGCTGGTAAAGACAATATTTCTCCACTAGCTGTTACACTATTCGAGATCTCTGAAATATTAGGAGTAAGTATCGACCATTTTTATAGAGTCGGGGCTCACACTGAGATTGATCATGCTGATACAGTTAAGAAACAAATAAGAAAATTTATCAGGCAAGAAAATTATGATATTGCATATGGAATAATCAAAAAAGAAAAGAGAAATCCAGTATTTTTTAAAAACAAAAGAAACTGGCAATTTTTATTGTGGCAAGAAGGCATCGTCATTTTCTATCTAAATAAATCCTTACATGATTCATTACATAAATTAGAAGAAGCATTAGACTATATGAACCGTTCCCCAAAGATATTTTCCGAAAGAGAAATTGAGATACTTAATAGCATTGGAATAATCTATTTTGATAGTAATA
This sequence comes from Bacillus salitolerans, assembly GCF_042680805.1. Lineage (NCBI taxonomy): Bacteria > Bacillati > Bacillota > Bacilli > Caryophanales > Bacillaceae > Bacillus > Bacillus salitolerans. The sequence continues at coordinate 48,576 of NZ_JBHUEM010000014.1, forward strand.
ACCAAGATAGAGCTATTACTACATATAATCATGCATTAAATAAACTTTCCAAAATCCCTTCAATTCAGGATCCAACTATTGAAGCTAGACTTACATATAACCTCTCAATGTCACTGACTAGAAAAAAGAATTTCCATAAATCCATTGAGCTTTGCAAAAATGGTATAAAAAAGATGATAGTAAACCACAAGTTATCCCTACTAGGAAAACTACATTATCAAATAGGTTATAATTATAGGCTTTTGAAAGATTATAGCCAGTCAAAAATGTACTATTTAAAAGCAAAATTTATTTTTGAGTTAGAAGGTGATACAGGTAGCTTAGCAAAGGTAAATGAAAAGATTACAGAAATTGATTTTTTAGAGAGGCAAAAATAAGCAGATGCATCAAAGTATCTGCTTCATCCCCTTATAAATCGCCACTATCTCTTCTATTCTCATTCGCACAAGTCCACTTGAGGAAGGAGCCACAAAGTCGTGTACGCCAGCAACGACTGATTCGGGTTGAAAGCCCCAAGCGACTTTTCGTTTTGTTGAAAATTGTTGATAGACTCCCTTGCCTACATAACAAGCAATTCGTGGTTTATACTTACTTAATTTCGCTTTGAGAATTTCACGACCTTCTTCATATTCTTCCTTTGTGATGTCAGCCGCTTCTTTCGTAGGACGTTCAACGATGTTAGTTAAGCCATAGCCAATATCAAGTAGGTCCTTGTCTTCTTCAGTTGTGTATAGTCTTGGTGTTAGACCCGCCTCGTGGAGGATTTTCCAAAAGCGGTTATTTGGATTTGCAAAATGATGGCCAGTTTCACCAGATCGAATACTAGGATTGAAGCCAATAAAGACAATATCAAGATTTTGTTTTAAATGGTCAGGAATTGGATTCATGATTTCTCCTTTCTATGAATGATTCCAAATCTCTTAAAACTTTAAGATTATATACTCGGTCTTTGTACATTCCTAATATAGGGTAGGTTTAGTGAGGTTAGCGTTTTTTTATAATTGAAGAGGATTGGATTTGTAGAAAATCCCTTGCCTGCTTATTAGATATGAACTGGGAAAATAAGTAAGGAATAGTCACTTAGCGAGTAGACTGGTGCATCTTTTGACTGATGTGAGCATTCTTTGCATATTCCTACTCCCCTAGCTATAGTCATAGGAATACAATTACATCTTGGACATCTAACTCCTTTCATAAGTTCAGTATTGTCAACTTTTAATTGTTTTAAGACATCAGATTCTTGCGGAGTATGATTTTTCCACGATAACCAGCAGTCAACTTAGCTATTTCCTCTTCTACTTTAGGTAATACTGGATGTTTGTTCGATAATCTAGTGTCCAATACTTCCAATGGCCTAAGTAATAATGGCTTTTTTCTCTCTTTTTTATTCAAACTATCACTCCTTTATCTTAATTGTTGTACTTATTCTTCAAAAATAGCTAGAATTCTGTTCACTTAAAGTGTGATCGGATAAAGTGAAACTTCAATCAGTGGGGGTTTTCCTCATCCCCCACTGATTGTTAGCCCCGGCCCACACTGTGGGTCACACAGACGTTACCAGAGGTGGCGACTATAGTCTGTGTTCCTATACAGGGTTCTTACTGGCGCTTATCCCCCACTTAAACTTCTCGATTCATCTAAAGTTTTGAAGTGAGGGACTTAGCGCAAGTTGGTACGGGATAAATTACCGGCCGAAAACAGGAGTTTACCGGCTTAAAAGAATATATGTAAAATACGGCCAACCACAGACTGCCCCACCTAGATAACCACCACAATCACTAACAACAAAAAGCCTACCACATCAGTGATAGACTCTTCAAAATAATTAATTTCTGTTTCCCTTACCTTTACCTCTTTCGCTTTCTTCTTCCTCACCAAGCTCGTACTCGATTTCCGAACCACCTGAGAATTCAACAATGGCTTTTAATTCTTCAAGCTCTGCTTCATCAAGGTTAAACACTGTGTAAATTGCTGAAATAAAGTCTTGCTCAGTAAAACCGTCTGTAAGAGCTAAAGCATCCAGATATTCCTCGATGGAAGCTTGTGCTTCTTCACCTTCTAAATCATCTTCTCCGATTGTTAGCACAGCTTCTACCTTACCATCTTCGTGCTTGTAAGATACTTTTTGTTCTTCTCCGTCAACTAGCTTGAATGTTAGAGTAAATACTTTTACCCCATTATAGCTAGACTCCTCATCCGATTCCTCTTCGTTCTTTCCTTTTTTCCCTTTTTCTTCTCGATCTGCTTTTTCTTTACTCTCTATGGTTAGCTTTGTACCATCCGCGAATTTAATTTTCACTTCTAACTCTTTGATTGTTCCTTCTGAAGCGAAGGTAGATTCAATTAGGGCTAACACGTCTTCTTCTGTCATCGTGGAAGACAAGTTCCATTCTGCTAGCAGTTCTTCAATCGCCACTAATGCTTCTTCACCTTTTAGTTCTAGTTCCTCTGCTTCAATTTTTGCTTCTACTTTACCTTTTGAATTCTTATATTTAACTTCTACTTCCCCATCATTTTCGAATTCGATTTCAACCTTTAGCTCTTGAATACCAAGCGGAGCATTTAATGCTGTTTCTACTTGCTCCTTTGTTAAAATAGACGCTTCTAGTACTTTTCCATCCTCGACATAAAACTGGATGGGATCACCCACAACTAATTGATCTGCTGAAAGGAATTTCCCTTCATATGAAACAAGAAGCTTAGCATCTACCGAGTATGATAATGTTTCACCTGTTGAAATCTCAACCGTAAGTTCCAAGGCTGCTTCCGCTTCTGTTATTTCCGTTACTACTCCTTGAATCGTAGTAGCACCATTTTCTTCTAGTAAACTAGTAGATGTGCGGTCTAAGACAGCAGCCATTTGGGCACGTGTAATGTTCTTATTCGGTTGGAATAATCCCGCCTCTGTCCCTGTAAAAATACCGTACTCCACCGCTACATTAACATAACCAATCGAAGCAGCTGGAATTTCTTTCACATCTTTAAAATTTGGGATATCTGTCATAGACTGAAGTGCTTGCTCTTCTAATCCCAATGCACGTACTAAAATAGTAGATATCCATACACGTGAAGCAGGTTTATTTGGGTCTACCTTATCCTCTGAAGCATCAAATAACCCGTTTTCTAACGCAACAATGATGTAGCCTTTTGCTTCAGGATTTTTTTCAAAATAGACCGCGTCTTTAAACGCTAATATTGTTTCAGATGATGCTGCCGCTACCGCTTCTTCCTCAAGACCAAGTAAGCGCACAGCTGTAATAATGGACTGCATTCTCGTTACAGGCTTATTCGGCTGGAATGTACCATCACCATATCCGTTAAAAATCCCTTTAACCTTCATACGACCAATCGATTCTTTTACCCATTCCAGGCTTTTCGTATCCTCAAATTCTACTTCTACCGTTTCTCTTTCTTCTGCTTCAGTAGTTTCTTCCGATGTACTAGATTCTTCTGATTCTACTGGCTCTTCTGGAGAAACTGGTTCTTGTGGTGTTGTGCTCTCTTCAGCTAATGCAGGTGTTACTGTTCCGAACGTTAATAGCATTGCTAAGCATAAAAAAGGTAATTTCTTCATCATAACGTAACCTCCTATAAAGTTTTGTTAATTTCCATCTGAACATAAAAAACCACCTGGTTAAGGGTGGCTGGTATCCGATCCACACCTTCTTCGGCAACCCGGCGACCATGGCAAATGCTGTAGGCCCGTGGCTTTGCGTCCTCAGCTTTCACTGAGTTTGCGATTAACGGAAGATGAAAATTAACTTATACCCATTCTATCAGATGGAATACATCGTTAACATATGTAAAAATAACTAATTTTTTGTCGAAATTTAGGGGATTTTAAGAACCTGAGTCAACAATTACAGCAGATGGAAAAACATGCTATAATGGTAAAAATGACCTGAGAGAAGGAGGAGCTATGAAAACTTTTAAATTAGTTTCCTTAAAAATTTCACACCCTACCGATGAAGTGAAAGCTCAAGAAATTCATTTACTAGATGGACTTGTTATAAATAAAGAAGACGAAGAAAGACGCTGGTTAATAGAGATCTACGTAGATAAAAGTTACGAGGAACTCTTCTCTACCCTTCAAAGTGCAGATCAAGAAGTAAAGATAGAGGCAACGATTTCACGTAAAGATAACGACCCTGCGACCTTTATCACGACCGTTCGATCAATTAATATGATGGAAGAAAACATGAGTATCCTTTTAAACGCTGTTTTAGTTGGGAAGGCAGATATTTCAGAAGGTGTCCTAACCGATTTAATTGAAGAAGGCTTCCATGGGAATGACCTGTTACAGGAGTTCAAAAAACGCGTTTCTGATAAGAAAACCATTGGTGTACAAACTAAGTAAGGAGTGGGCTATCCACTCCTTTTTATTTTTTTTAGAAAGTAAAAAAGTTTTCAGCAAGAGAATGGACTAGTGACTTGGAATCCAGCTCCAGCACCCAGCCACTTGAGATCAAATAACCCTTAATGAGTAAGAGGGAAAAGCACCCTTTTTCTCATTTAGGAACATTTGCTCTGCCTTAGGCTAAACGGAGCACTTGCACCTTTTGTTTTATCCCTTTAGAATACACCGTTACCAAAGAATGGATAAACTTATTCATCCATTTACTTAAACGCTATTCATTAAGGGACTAATGTATTTACCATTTATTTAATAACTCTTCTTTCTTTCGAGTGTATTCTTCCTCACTAATTATGTTATCTTCCATTAAACGATGTAGTTTGCGAATATCTGCTTCAATATCTTCGGATGTTGTTTTCGTGTTGTTATGTGCTCCAACGTCTACCTGGTAGGATGATACACCTTCTTTAGAAAAAACGTTAACTGCATGATAAATAGTAATAGTAGCTGCCACTAAAGTCCATATTATTCCAAAAATTCCAACTGAAATAAATTGAAAAACCCCGATACATACAAAAATAATACCAATAACCATTCCTAGAACTGAAGAGCTTTTGCTTGGTTTAACACGGTATTGTGGAAACATCCATTGTTAGCCTCCCTCATACTTATAGTAATCTCTAACTGTTTTATTGTATTACTTTTACGTTCAAATCAAAAATTAGTTTCAATTTAAAAGACTTTAAGAGCAAACAAAGAAAGAGCAAGGAATTCCCTTACTCTTTTTTACAATACTTTACTTAAAAACACTTTTGTTCGATTGTTCTGAGGGTTTCCGAATAGTTCTTCTGGTATATTCTGCTCGACAATATAGCCGCCATCCATGAATAGGACTCTGTCCCCTACCTCTTTCGCAAAACCCATCTCATGGGTAACCACGACCATCGTCATACCTTCTTTAGCGAGCTGCTTCATTACCTCTAAAACTTCCCCAACTACCTCTGGGTCAAGGGATGAAGTAGGTTCATCAAATAACATTATTTTTGGATTCATGGCTAATGCTCTTGCAATGGCAACTCTCTGTTTTTGACCACCTGATAGCTCTCCTGGGTAGGAATTTGCTTTTTCTCGTAAGCCTACTTTATCGAGTAAAGCATAAGCGTGTTTCTGTGCCTCCTCATTTGTTTGGTTCAATACTTTCATAGGAGATAGAATGATATTTTCTATCACTGTTTTATGTGGAAATAAATTAAATTGCTGAAACACCATACCAACATTTTGTCTAACGAGGTTTATGTTTACTTTCGTATCTGTAATATCAAACTCATTAACAATCACTTGACCACCTGTAATGTTCTCTAATCTATTCAAACATCGTAAAAACGTACTTTTCCCAGAGCCAGATGGTCCTATTACACAAACAACCTCTCGCTCTTCTACCTCAACGGAGATGTCCTTTAACACTTCCAGATCTCCAAATGATTTCTTGAGATTTTTCACTTGAATGATACTCATCGTACTTGATACCTCTTTTCCACATAATTCGAAAGCAAGGTCAGTCCATAAATTAAGACGAAATACATGACTCCTGCTAACAGCCATAATGTAAAGACGTCATACGTTTTTGCAATGACGACCTCTGTTTTTTGAGTTAGTTCAGCTATCCCGATAACGGAAAGAAGTGAAGTATCCTTTAAACTAATGATTCCTTGGTTTGCAAACGCTGGGAGCATTCTCCTTAGAGCTTGTGGAAGTATGACATACCTCATCGTTTGTCCACCTGTTAATCCGAGAGAGCGCGCTGCCTCGGTTTGTCCTTTATCAATGGATTGTATACCAGCTCGAATAATTTCAGCGATGTACGCTCCGGCATTCACACTAACTGCAATGACACCAGCTGTAATCGGCTCCATCGAAATCCAGGAAAAAGATGTGAGTCCAAAGTAAATAAAGTAGAGTTGAACGAGTATTGGGGTTCCCCGTATGGCATTAATAAAAATGGTACCGATCCATTGTAGTAATTTAATAGAAGATAAGCGGAATAAGGCAATGATTAATCCAATAAAGAAACCGATTGTTAAGGCGAGAACTGTTATGATAATGGTTATTTTTAAGCCTTCTAAGAGAAACGGAAAGGCATAGGCGATATTTTCCATCAAATTCACATCCTTTAAAGAAGAAGCGCGCTCAATTAGGCGCGCTTCTTCTTTAAAGGATAAATATGTGTTTAGTATCTCATCGTACTTTCCACTATCACGAAGGTTTTGTAATCCATCATTTATTTTCTCAAGTAGATCTTGATTTTCTCCTTTTTTAACAGCAATTCCGTATTGGTCACCATTTAAACGCTCACCTACAATTTTTAAGCCAAGACTTTCATTTTGACCAATCGCATAGGCGACAACTGGATAATCTTCAATGAGCACGTCGGCATTTCCATTTGCGACTTCTTGGAACATCGACGGACTATCATCAAATAAGCGAACCTCAGCATTGTACTCAGCCGCTAATTCATCTGCTTTGTCAGCACCTGTCGTTCCTTTCTTTACAGCAATCAATTTCCCTGATAAATCCTCAGGACTTGTAATATCACTGTTATCAGCTGCTACTACAAGGGTTAAGCCCGCATCAAAATATGGATTAGAAAAGTCTACCTTTTCTTTTCGGTCCTCTGTAATACTCATTCCTGCAATAGCAACATCAAGATTATCTGATAGCAAGGCTGGAATAATTCCCTTGAAATCCATTGGCTTGATTTCAATTTCGAGTCCTTGATCTTCAGCAATTGCATGGATTAAATCAATATCAATTCCTTTGTACTCTCCATCTTCCTCAAATTCAAAGGGTGGGTAAGTAGTGTCAACCCCAACTATGTACGTCTTGTCAGAGTTTCCCGAACTGCCGCAGGCGGATAAGAGTAGCGACAAAATGGCGATAATACTAAGCAAATACCATTTTTTCATATGATCTTTCCCCTTTCGTAGTTTCGTTATTTTATGGTGTTTATGGTTGTCACAATAATATTGATATTACGATACACGAAGCAATATGAGTGTTTTTATTGACTGACACTCTTAATGGCTATGAAAGGCGAGAGAAAATTATGAGGAATTTTTTATGAAGAACAAAAGGTGCAAGCGCCCATTTAGACTAAGGCAGAGCAAAGGTTCTGTCATGAAAAAAGGTGGTCTTCCCTTTAATTCATGACAGGTTATTTGACCTAGAGTGGCTGGGTGCTGGAGCTGGATTTAGCAGTAACTTTTTATAAACTAAACACCAGAAACGTATACTTTCTTAACATATGAGAAAAGAAGGGCTTGTCCCCCACCTTGTAGAGGACAAGCCCTTCTTTTCATATTTGTATAATTTTTTTTAGTTTTCAACCAATTCACGGTTCACGAGACAAGCTGGAATTTGCCCATTTAATCCTTGAATGAGGTTAGTTGCTGCTACTTCTGCCATTTTTATTCTTGTTGAAATACTCGCGGATCCGATATGAGGGAGTACTATGACATTTGGTAATGTAAGTAATGGATGATTTAATGGTACCGGTTCATGCTCAAATACATCTAGCCCTGCCCCCCATATTTGACGATTATGTAATGCATCATATAAGTCTTGCTCGTTTACCATTCCGCCTCTTGCAACATTAATTAAAATCGCAGATGATTTCATTAAGTCTAACTCACGTCTTGCAATTAAATTTCTGGTTTGTTCTGTAAAAGGAGCTAGCAGAACAACATAGTCTGATTGAGCCAATAATGTATCCAGATCAACGTATGAAGCACCTAGCGTTTCTTCGGCTTCAATTTTTCTAGTTCGATTATGATAGAGAATATTCATATTGAACCCCATTGCACGTCTAGCTACTGCTTCTCCAATCCGACCCATTCCGATAATTCCAATTGTGGCTCCATATACATCCTGACCTGTTAACAGCATAGGAGACCAAGACTTCCACTCTCCGGTACGAACGAATTCTGAAGCCTCTGGAATTCGTCTTGCTGTAGCCATTAATAACGAAAAGGTTAAATCAGCGGTTGCCTCTGTTAATACACCTGGAGTATTGGTAACCATAATACCTTTTTCAGTCGCTGCTTTGATATCAATATTATTAAAACCTACTGCTAAATTACTGATAACCTTTAACTTGTTACCTTTTTCGATTAGGCTTTCGTCAATGCTATCTGTCAGCATACTGAAAAGACCATCGACCGTTGCTATTTTTTCCTCCAGCACCTCTTTTGGTACTGGAATGTCTTCTTCGTCCCACATCGTGACATTACATTCATTCTTTAATAGTTGAAGTGCGTTGTCAGGTATTTTTCTGGTGATATATATACTAGGTTTCATTTTATAACTTCCTCTCAATTAATTTCCTACTCTATTGTAAAACAATCTGGGTCTGAAACAAAAACTTTCTATTTTACTTTTTTCATTAATCCTATTTAATCTATATAGTAGAGAAAATACATTCAAGAAAGAAGGAGTATGATATGAACAACAAAGTAATTCTAGTTAGTTCTGATCAACTTGGCAAAGGAGATTCGCAGTTAGGAGAAGGAGTACTTGAGACGTTCTTTACTCTGCTCAAGCAACGTGCAGATAAACCAGCTGCCATTTTCCTCATGAACAGCGGCGTGTTCACTTGTACAGAGCATTCATTAGTTTCAGTTCATTTAGTAGAGCTTGAAAAAGCTGGGATTCCGGTTCTTGCTTGTAAAACATGTGTTGACTATTACGAGCTTAGTGACAAGCTTGTAGCAGGAGAAATTAGTAGTATGACCCATTTTATCGAATTAGCCAGTCAATTTGAAGTATTGACAATCTCATAGCATTACCTAGACCCGCATCCCAAAAGGTGCGGTCTTTTTTATAGATTCCAAGTACTATTCAAGAAAAAGTGCGTAATACTTTAGAACTATTATTCTCTATTGAATTGTAGGAAAATTTAATCAATTTTGCGAAATCCCTAGATATACACTAAATGATTTACATTTTATGGCGATAAATGATTTGTATTCGTTTACATTTTGGTAGAAATATTTAATAAAAACATACCTAACATATACTGGAGGACAACCAAGTGGTCTATGACGGAATTATTTTATCAATTATTATTGCACTGTTTCGTGGTGGGAATTTCAAAGGAATTGCAGAGTTAAAGTTTAAAATGGGGTGGGTTTTTCCTGCACTACTCGGATTCCAACTCATCATCTTCTACTTTCAAAACAAAATTGAGTGGGTCGGTATCGTGAGTAACTATGCCTTTATGGCCGTTTACGTAATAGGACTATATTTTTTATGGCTCAATCGCCATCATTCTAGCTTCATGGTCATTTTTATTGGTGTGCTTCTTAATTTTATCGTAATGGCAGTCAACGGAGGAAGAATGCCTGTTTCAGTAGAGGCAGCTTCATTTATAGATCCATATTATTTAGAAGCCATGAAAGAGGGCTTATATGCAAAGCATGCCATGATTACAGATTCAACTATCCTTTCATTCTTAGGTGATATCATTCCTCTTACGGCACCTTATCCTCGTGAGCAGGTTATCAGTATTGGCGATGTCATTATGAATGTCGGGATCTTCATCTTTATACAAAAGCTAATGGTCAACAAGAAGATGAAAGAAAACAATGTGGCTACAAGTCACTAGAACAGGAGGTGAAAAATCGTGAAGGCTAGTAAGAAAAATATCCTACTTAATCTATTAGTGATTGGCTCTGCTATCGTTGCGTTAACTTCTGGTTGGAAATTTGGTGGGTGATTCTAAAAAAAATCGTTTAAAAGGAGGGATTCTCATGAAAGCTTCTACGAAAAATATTCTACTTAATCTGTTAGTGATTGGCTCTGCTATCGTTGCGTTAACTTCTGGTTGGAAATTTGGTGGGTGATTTTAAAAAAATCGTTTGAAAGGAGGGATTCTCATGAAAGCTTCTACGAAAAATATCCTACTTAATCTGTTAGTGATTGGCTCTGCTATCGTTGCGTTAACTTCTGGCTGGAAATTTGGTGGGTGATTCTAAAAAAATCGTTTAAAAGGAGGGATTCTCATGAAAGCTTCTACGAAAAATATCCTACTTAATCTGTTAGTTATTGGATCAGCTATCGTTGCGTTAACTTCTGGTTGGAAATTTGGCGGGTGATACTAAAAAAATCGTTTGAAAGGAGGGATTCTCATGAAAGCTTCTACGAAAAATATCCTACTTAATCTGTTAGTGATTGGATCAGCTATCGTTGCGTTAACTTCTGGCTGGAAATTTGGTGGGTGATTTTAAAAAAAACGTTTAAAAGGAGGGTTCTCATGAAAGCTTCTACGAAAAATATAATACTTAATCTGTTAGTGATTGGCTCTGCTATCGTTGCGTTAACTTCTGGTTGGAAATTTGGTGGGTGATGGTAAAAATTTACTCATATAAAATGGAGGAAAATGTAATGAAGAGTACTATAAAAAATGCTATTATAAATCTATTAGTAATTGGCTCTGTTATTGTTTCCCTAACATCTGGATGGAAGTTCGGAGGGTAACGATAGCAATAAACGAAGAGAGGACCATTCCTCTCTTATTTCATTTTAGCGAGCGTGATCAGAATGTCTATCAAGAATCAAGTAAATCATATTTATGCTGGAAGCGTTTGTATAACCGGAATCATATTATTTTTTCTCCATACTCAATTACAGGTTGAGGAGCTTTCAAGCTGGGTTCTTATTTATGTTTTAACTGGCGCTGTCCTACTGTTAAATCATTTTAATATTATTCTTCCATTTTCTGGGGATTTCATCTCAATGGATTCGGCCATTTATTTAGCTTGTATTTTTACATTTGGGTTTGAGTTTCCCTTGCTCGTTTTATTTTTCAGTAGCATTGCCTATGCCTTTATCAATATTCGAATTGCATGGTGGAAGCATATTTTCAACTTTGCCAATTACTCCATAATGATCATAGCTACCTATTATGTGTTTACATTCTCAGGTGGACAACCTGGGGCGATTGAATTTACTAGTATTGTCCCTTATATTCTTTCTCTTACCGTGTATTTTTTCTTAAACATATTTATTATGTGGTTCTATTTCTATCTATCCGGAAGTCAGTCCGTTCTGGATATGGTGAAAGAAGCGATACGCAAGGAAATATTAAAAGAATTTTTTACAGGGTATTTAAGTACACTTGTTCTTTCACTAGTTTTAACTATTTTAATCAATACAGCACCGATTTTTGGTCTCTTTCTATTTATCGTTTTATCCATCATCCTATCCTTCGCTTTCAGAAAGTTTTTCTCTCTTTACAAGGATGAAGAGGAAAAGGCTAACAAAGATTTCTTAACCGGCCTTTACAATCATGGATACTTTAAATTAAAGCTGGATGATATGCTTTCGAAAAATGAGGAGGGTTCAACCTTTACAGTTGCTCTTCTTGATATAGATGATTTTAAAAAATACAATGATCAAAACGGCCATTTACAGGGGGATGAGCTCCTTAAGTTCTTCGGCCATTATTTAGAAGATAAAATGAAAAGTACTGCATACCTCGCAGCAAGATATGGAGGCGAGGAATTTGGTGTTATTTTTCCAAAATCCACAAAAAGTGATGCTTATATGTTTTTAAATACAATTCGTAAAGAACTTAACGATACGGTCTTCAAGGGAGTTGATGACCTACCACTTGGGTGTATTTCATTTTCAGCAGGCGTTATTGAATATGAAAAAGGCACTTACGGCTCATCGGAACTGTTGTCAAAAGCGGATAAGGCTCTTTATTTTGCAAAAGCACAAGGGAAAAACAATGTTCAAGTATATTTAGAAGGAAATAATCTATACGACGATGAGATGTTAATCTTTAAAGAAGTTGATGCCTTAGAGCAACAGCTTCAAATCTTTTTATCAAAAGATATTTATACGTATCAACATAGTAAGCGTGTTTTTAAATATGCAGCAGACTTTAGTGAGAAATTAGCTTTAAGTAATGTCGAAAAAAGAATCTTAATTCTTGGTGCCCTCATCCATGATATTGGAAAGCTTGAAATTCCGCGAGATGTAATAAATAAAAAAGGAAAGCTAGAGCTGCATGAGTGGGAAATGATGAAGCGCCATGTTACGTATGGCAAAGAAATAATCTCATCTATAAAAAAATATGATGAATTACTTCCACTAATTGAATTACACCATGAGCGCTATGATGGTATGGGGTATCCATATGGATTAAAAGGAAACAATATCCCAAAGCTTGCCCGAATTCTTTGTATAATTGATTCGTTTGATGCTATGACTACTGAGCGGCCCTATCAAAAAATTAAGACGTTCTCTCAAGGAATTGTGGAATTAAGAAAATGCGCAGGGCAACAATTCGATTCTGCATACATTGAACCATTTATCGAAATGATTCAGGAAAACTATAAAGATCGTATTGCTAGTGAACAACAAATGATTGGTACGACGTAAGGAGAAGCGAACAACAGCTTCTCCTTTTTTGTTTGTCATACATTAGATAGCAGTGAGTACGCAAAACGAAAAATGAGGGAAGTAAAACTCACAATGGGGTAAGTAAAAGGCGGACGGGGTAAGTAAATTAGAAAATGGAGTAAGTAATACGCCGATCGGGGTAAGTAAACGAATGTAAAGGTAAGTAAACAGGCAATCGAGGTAAGTAAATTAGAAAATGGGGTAAGTAATATGCCGATCGGGGTAAGTAAACGAATGTAAAGGTAAGTAAACAGGCATTCGAGGTAAGTAAATTAGAAATTGGGGTAAGTAATATGCCGATCGGGGTAAGTAAACGATTGCAAAGGTAAGTAAACAGGCAATCGAGGTAAGTAAATTAGAAAATGGGGTAAGTAATACGCCGATCGGGATAAGTAAACGAATGCAAGGGTAAGTAAACAGGCAATCGAGGTAAGTAAATTAGAAGAATAGAGGGATGGATACGATGATTATCCCCTCACCAATGTGGAAAAGATAAAAATACAGTTATACGGTAGAGCAAGGACCTAGCTATGTCTATCCAAACATTATTTAAACCATTATAAAAGACACGATTACACCTCTTTTTTTAAAATTGTAGATTAAAAAAACACGTTTATAGAGAAGTTAATAAACATGTAGGTTCGCTGTGCGTGGAAATGTAACGATCACCATTAAAAAATAACGGGAAGATGAGTATGTTCATCTTCCCGTTATTTTATAGAAATAGTGCTCCATACCCTAACGCACCAACAATTACAAAAGCTGGATGGACTTTGAACCGTTCAAGTAATAGAAAGCTAACTACAATAAGAATCAAGGTTTGCCATATTCCAGTGTCGATATAGGCGGTTGAAAAGAAACTAAATGTCATCACACCTAATAATACGGCGATCGTAGGTCTGACGTAATTTGATAGCCTCTTAACCTTTGGGGAGTCCTTAAACTTATAGAGAAGTCCTAAAAGGGCAATCATCAAAATGAGGGATGGAGCGACAGTAGCGAAAATTCCAACGGCTGCACCAAGTATGCCTCCCTGTTGAAAACCAATATATCCAGCCATTTTGGTGGCGATTGGTCCTGGTAATGCATTACCTAATGCTAGCACTTCACTAAATTCAGAAACAGTTAACCAACCATAGCGATCCACGACTTCATTTTCAACAAGTGGGATCGATGCCGGTCCCCCGCCGTAGCCAAGAATACCTGGTATGAAAAAGGCGAGGAAGATTTGCCAGTAAATCACATTCCAACACCTCTCTCCACGTTTTGCTCTTGGCTAGCTTTTTCGTCTCTTTTCACAAGGGCGAAAACAAGAATTCCACCAATTAATAGAGCTGGGTGTAAGCCAACGAATTGTAAAAGAATTATACTTCCAATGATGACAGCCATAGCCGTTTTTAACCCAAGCGTATCTTTTGATTTCTTAAAGAAATCCCATGTTAACGTAGCAAGCATTACACCTACAACCGGTACAACCGCTTTAGTCATACCCATTACCCACGGCTGATTCTTAATAGATGAGAGAAATGTTAAAAGAACAATCATTAAAATGATGGTCGGGATGATCGTTGCAAGTACTGCATTAATCATCCCAACCGTGCCACCAACTCGGTAACCGATGTAGCCTGCCATTTTCGTTGCAATGGGACCTGGTAACGTATTACCTAATGCAAGCACATCCGAAAATTCATCTTCATTCATCCATTTATACTTATCAACGACTTCCTTATGGACAAGTGGGATTGAGGCTGGTCCTCCTCCGTACCCGAGCATTCCGACCCGAAAAAATGCTAAAAATAAATCAAGTTGTTTCATTCTGTTCATTCCCTTTTGAAGGTGTTTTTTCTCGGTTCTTCACATCAATCTATTAATAGGAAGCAATCGAACCATCCGTACGAGATTCCGTCCCACCAAATAATACACCTGTTATTGGATCTCGCCAAATGATCTGGCCTCGACCAAAGCCTCCAGTATCTAGCGCTACATCAATTTGGTGACCCCTACGTGCTAATGCCTGTGCAATATGGTTTGGGAAATTTGGTTCTACCGAAACCTTCTTCCCTTCCATCCACTGCCATCTAGGGGCATCAAGAGCTGCTTGTGGATTTAAATGGAAATCTACCGTGTTCATTACAACCTGTGCGTGGCCCTGTGGCTGCATATATCCACCCATCACGCCAAATGGTCCAACCGCTTCATGATCCTTTGTTAAGAATCCAGGGATAATAGTATGATATGTTTTCTTTCCTGGTTGTAGTGCGTTATCATGCTCTGGATCAAGTGAGAAATCAGCTCCACGGTTTTGCAGGGCGATACCCGTTCCAGGTACAACAATACCCGATCCAAATCCCATATAGTTACTCTGAATAAAGGACACCATGTTTCCTTCACCATCAGCTGTTGCTAAGTAAACCGTGCCACCCGAAGGAGGTGTTCCTGGTTCAGGAGTTAATGCTTCATCTCCGATTAAGCTTCTTCTTTCAGCAGCAAACTCTTCTGATAGTAACTGAGCAGAAGTAACAGACATTTTCTCCGGATCAGTTACATACTTCTTACCGTCTGCAAAGGCTAATTTCATTGCTTCAATTTGTTTGTGGTATGTATCCACGGATTCCTTCTCAGATAAATCGAAGCCTTTCATCATATTCAAAGCCATTAATGCAACAATCCCTTGACCATTCGGTGGAATTTCCCATACATCATAGCCGCGGTAATTCACCTTAATCGGCTGTACCCACTCCGGTTTATAGGCAGCTAAATCCTCTGCAGTAAGGAAGCCACCGTGCTCTTTTGAAAATGAGCCTATTTTCTCCGCAAGCTCTCCTCGATAAAAGCTTTCTGCCTCTGTGTCTGCAATAGAGCGAAGTGTGCTCGCATGACCTTCTGATCGCCACATCTCTCCTACGCTTGGAGCCTTCCCTTCAGGAGCAAATGTGTCAAACCAGCCCTTGTACTCATCACCTTTAAATAGCTCCTTATATTTTTTATACGCTCCAGTCCAATATTTTGCCAAAATGGGTGAAAGCGGATAGCCTTTTTCTGCATATTCGATTGCAGGCTTAAGAACCTCTGTTAGTGGTAGCTTTCCAAATCTCTTTGACAACGCTGCCCATGCTGCTGGCGCCCCCGGAACCGTTACTGGGGTCAGACCAAATGTCGGCATTTTATCATGTCCTTTTTCTTTTACTGCATCAATTGAAATACTCTTTGGTGCAGGACCACTTGCATTAAGCCCGTGCAATTCCCCCTTCGTCCAAACAAGGGCAAAAGCATCTCCTCCAATACCATTGGAAGTAGGCTCTACTACAGTTAGACAAGCAGCCGTAGCAATGGCTGCATCTATTGCATTCCCGCCTTTTTTCAAAATATCTAAACCCGCTTGAGCGGCTAATGGCTGTGATGTAGCTACCATCCCGTTTCTAGCAATCGTAGCCATTCTTTGTGAAGCATATGGATAATTCAAATAATCAAAGTTCATATAAGCCTCTCTCCTTCCAAATTTCCCCTTCAAAAAATCGTTGAAGCTAGTCTCTCTACTAATAATAAAAGATACTAACCTATGTTTCTACTATTATCAAAAAATACTGAAAATAGGCATTTAATAAAAGTAAGCCTTTTCTCCCAAAAGGGATGAAGAGGCTTACCTATAACTAAAGGGGATAGTTACCTATTTAATTGTTACATCGTTAATCATGTATGATCCAGCAGGATGCATCCAATAGCCTTCAACATTCTTGCCTAGTGCTACTACATCTTCATCGTTACGCAAGAATACCATTGGCGCTTCTTCCATTTCAATTTCTTGTGCTTCCTTATAATAGGCTAAGCGCTTCTCTGGATCTGACTCTTGTCTTCCAAGATCAATTAGTTCATCTACACGAGGGTTACTGTAGAATGAGCGGTTACCCACTTCACCTTGTGCCTCAGTGTGGAATAAGAAATATTGGTTATAATCGGCATCACCTGTCATGTTAGACCAGCCAAGGATAAACATATCATGCTCACCATTTGAAGTAGCTTCTAAGTAAGCACCCCATTCAACCACTTTAATTTCTACTTCAACACCAATTCCTTTTAGTTGAGACTGTACAACTTCAGCTACGTCCATACGCGCTTTATTGTCATTTGTCCAAATCGTTGTTTTAAAGCCATTTTCAAATCCAGCTTCTTTTAAAAGCTTTTTCGCTTCCTCTATATCATAGCCCCATCCTTCTAAATCTGGATTATGACCCCAAACGCCAGGTCCCATTGGAGCTGTTGCTGGTGTACCTACATTATTATAAACACCTTGTAAAATCATATCTGTATCAATCGCTAAGTTGATTGCTTGACGTACACGAACATCATCAAACGGCTCTTTCTGTAAGTTAAATCCAATGTAATCAATACCTAAGGCAGGATTACGATAAAGCTTCATCGTTGAGCTTGCTTCGATCCGTTCAATCTCTGTAACTGGAACCGGCTCTGCAATATGAGCTTCTCCTGTTTCAACCATCGCAATTCTTGTTGCGTCTTCTGGAACAACCTTAAAGACAACACTATCTACCTTTGGTATGTCGCCCCAGTAATCCTTGTTCGTTACTAATCGGATTTCTGCTCCTGGAGTCCAAGAGTCAAATTTAAATGGACCCGTACCCGCTGGGTTTTGGTTTAAGTCATCACCATTTTCTGCAATGGCTTTTGGACTAATAATTCCGCCAGAATAGTGAGCAAAATTAGCTAGTAATGGAGCAAATGGATATTCTGTTACGAATTGGATCGTAAATTCATCCACTACCTTAATTTCACTAATCATTTTAAATAAGCTAGCACGTGGTGAAGCTAATTCGGGGTCAAGAACACGTTCAATCGACTTTTTAACCGCCTCAGCATTGAATGGCTCTCCATCATGGAATGTAACGCCTTCACGAAGCTTAAACTCCCACGTTAAGTCATCAAGTTTTGTCCATTCTGTTGCAAGTGCTGGCTGAATATCCATGTTCTCATCTTGAACGACGAGATTATCGAAAATCTTACCATAGACATTCGCAG
This sequence comes from Bacillus salitolerans, assembly GCF_042680805.1. NCBI lineage: Bacteria > Bacillati > Bacillota > Bacilli > Caryophanales > Bacillaceae > Bacillus > Bacillus salitolerans. The sequence goes on from NZ_JBHUEM010000014.1 coordinate 66,424, forward strand.
ACGGTACATCTGTCCCTTTATGCGGGTCTAGCTGTGTTGCATCAGAAAGAACGGCAATGATTAATTCCCCGCCACCTTCTCCTGAAGAAGAATTATCCTTTGAATCATTTTCACTACTACCTCCAGCACTATTACTAGTTCCATCCGTGGATGGAGCACTTGTACAGCCAGTGAGCGCTGTTCCAATTACGAACAACATTGCCAAAAAGATAAAATAGAATTTTTTATTTTTCATCTCTTCTAATCTCCTTTTCAATTTAATTGAATCGTTTATACAGATAGAACCTGCAAATCCTTCGTAGCCTTTGTTAAGTTACGGTAGCCATCTTCTGTAATAACGACAAAATCCTCAATTCTTACCCCGCCAAACCCCGGAATATAAATGCCGGGTTCAACTGTCATAACCATGCCTGGCTGCAAGATTGTGTGGTCGGTATGACGCATAGCAGGTTTTTCATGTACAGCTAATCCAATGGAATGACCTAGGCTATGTCCAAAGTTATCACCGTATCCAGCGTCTCGAATGATGGATCTTGCTACTTCATCTAATTCTGAACAAACCTTTCCAGGTCCAATCGCATCTAGGGCAGCCAATTGTGCTCGATGAACGATTCCATAGATTTCAAGCTGCTTCATTGAGGGTTCTCCAACTACTACTGTTCTAGTAAAGTCAGAATAATAACCTCTAACCTTTGCACCAATATCCATTTTTACAAAGTCACCAACTTGAATAACTCGATCTGTTGCTTGACCGTGTGGTAAAGAAGACCTTTCACCAGATGCAATAACATGGTTCGCTTTAATTCCCTCTGCTCCGGCCTTTCTCATGAAAAACTCAAGTTCAAGCCCTACTTCTTTTTCTGTCATTCCTGGTTTTATAAATGTAAGGATGTGCTCAAATGCCCCATCACAATATGAAACAGCTTCTTCTAAGTACCTAATTTCTTCGTCATCTTTAATCATTCGAATGTCATAAAAAATGGAGTCTACTGTTTCAAATTGTACATTACCTAATAGATCCCTTAAAGATAGGTAATCTTCTGCAGATATAAACTCATATTCTAGTCCAAGTTTATTTACATGTAAGTTCTCTGCTAATTGTTTCACATGTCCAAACAAATCTCGATTATGGTCTATCACTTCGTATAGGTTAGCATCTTCTTTTGCTTGGTCTACATAGCGAAAGTCTGTTAGCAGCATTGCCTTTTCAGCTGTGATAAATAAATTCCCAGCTGACCCGCGAAAATTTGAAAAGTAATAACGGTTTTCTATGGAAGAAACAAATACAGCATCTAATCCACACTCTTTCATTTTTGTGCGGAGCTTTTCTATTCTACTTTGCTGCATCCTTTCCATCACCCCCTTTTATGAAAAGCCAATATCATGTGAATCACTAACTTGTTCTCATTATAAGAAAATTTAGAATACATTGTTTTCATTATTTTGACTTCGATTTGTAATATTTTTACTTAATTGTAAAACTAATTTAAAAAGTAGCTATTTTCTGATAATTTATTTAAAAAGGGGGCGTATACAATGAATCAATCTGTTGTAAATGTAAATCAAAATAACATCAGTCCCAAAATAACAAATCCACGTTGGGAACGATGGAAAGCTTTCTATAAACAAATGAAGAAAAATAAAATGGCGATGGTCGGAGGCTACATCATTCTCTTCTATATACTAGTAGCACTCTTTGGTCCACTTTTCGCACCCCATGATCCGCTCGAAATTGATTTACTGAATAAGCTTCAGCCTCCATCCATTGAACATTGGATGGGAACGGATGACAAAGGAAGAGATGTTCTTAGCCGGGTCATTTACGGTTCACAGCTATCTTTAACAGTGGGAGTTGTTTCCGTATTAATTGGTGCCTTTTTTGGAATTATGCTTGGGCTCATTTCAGGCTATTACGGAAAATGGATTGATACGGTCATTATGAGAATTATCGACATATTGTTAGCTTTCCCAGGTCTTTTACTTGCATTGGCTATAGTTAGTGCATTAGGACCAAGTCTGATTAACGTAATGCTAGCTGTTGGTATCTTTTCTATCCCTACCTTTGCTCGTATTGTTAGAGGATCTACACTTGCAACCAAAAAGCTTGAATATATTGATGCGATAAGAGCACTCGGTGCAAGCGATGCAAAAATTATTTTTGTTCATATATTACCGAACATTTTATCGCCAATTATTGTACAAGGTACTTTACGTTTAGCTACTGCCATTTTAACTGCAGCAGGACTTTCCTTCTTAGGAATGGGTGCTCAGCCTCCTTCACCTGAATGGGGAGCCATGCTAAGCAGTGGTCGTAACTTCCTTTGGAATGCACCACACATGGCAACCTTCCCTGGTCTTGCGATCGCTATTATCGTTATGGGACTGAACCTATTCGGTGACGGACTACGAGATGCACTTGACCCTAGAATGAAAAAATAAAAGTGGAAGTGGTCTAGGTAGTCTCAGGCAAGCAAATGTTCTTCAATCGAGAAAAGGATGATCTTTCCCTTTTATTCACTTCAGGTAACCCCAGGCGGACTTGCCACTGGAGCTAGATACAAAGCCTATGTAAAAACATACTCAAGACTTTTAATAATAAAGGAGTGATCACATGTTTATCTTCATATTAAGACGGATATTGCAAATGATTCCTGTTCTTCTCGGAGTTATCCTTGTTGTCTTTTTAATTATGCAAATGGTTCCCGGTGATGCTGCCGTTTTATTAGCAGGTGAAAGTGCAACAAAAGAACAGGTTGAAGAGGTCCGTAGACAGCTTGGGCTTGATCAACCGATTTATGTTCAATATTTTACGTATCTTGGTGATGTGCTGAAAGGTGATCTTGGGGAATCCGTTCGTTCAAACCGGCCCGTTCTTGATGAAATAATGGTTCGGCTACCTGTCACATTTGAACTCGCCTTCTGGAGTATTCTTGTAACCATTTTCTTAGGTTTATTAGCAGGAATTATTTCAGCAACCAAGCAATATTCCTTATCAGATATTTCTTTAATGGTTGTAGCCCTTCTTGGGGTATCACTTCCCAATTTTTGGCTTGGATTAATGTTAATTCTTTACTTCGGGGTAAAAATTCAAATCTTCCCGGTAGCCGGATGGGGTACGTTCATGCATGTCATTTTGCCAGCTTTAACACTTGGAACTGGTGGTGCAGCTATTGTAGCCCGTATGACCCGCTCTAGTATGTTAGAGGTCATTCGCCAGGACTATATTCGAACAGCGAAAGCAAAAGGAGTAAAAGATCAAATCATCATTTATAAACATGCGTTAAAAAATGCCATGATCCCAGTCATTACAGTCGTTGGATTACAATTTGGTGCCCTTCTTGGTGGTACGGTGTTAACAGAAACGGTATTTGCGATAAATGGGCTTGGCCGTTTTATCATTGATTCGATTAGAATGAGAGATTTACCGTCTGTTCAAGGCTCGATTTTAGTTGTATCTATTATTTTCGTTGTCGTCAATATGCTCGTCGACATCTCGTACCGGTTATTCAATAAACGTGTGGACTTAAATTAAAGAGAGGTGATCACGATGACACAAAACCGAGACGTTATTTTAGAAGTCAAAAATTTACAAACCCATTTTACAACTGACGACGGTGTCGTGAAAGCCGTTGATGGAGTTGATTTCAAAGTAGAGAGAGGACAAACGTTAGGTATTGTAGGAGAATCAGGCTGTGGGAAAAGTATTACTTCCCTTTCCATTATGAGGCTCATCTCAAGCCCGCCTGGGAAAATTGCTGGTGGTGAGGTGATCTTTAAAGGGGATAATCTGTTGGATTACTCGGAAGAAAAAATGCGGAGTATTCGTGGGAACGAAATCTCGATGATTTTCCAGGAGCCGATGACTTCCCTTAACCCGGTCTACTGCGTTGGAGAACAAATTGCCGAAGCAATCCGTATCCATCAAAAGCTAAATCGTAAAAAGGCTTGGGATAAGGCGGTTGAAATGCTTAAGCTTGTTGGAATCCCTTCTCCAGAAAAGAGAGCGAAACAAGAACCACACGAATTAAGTGGGGGGATGAGACAAAGGGTTATGATTGCAATGGCGCTTGCCTGTAATCCGGCGTTACTAATTGCCGATGAACCGACAACAGCCCTTGATGTAACGATCCAGGCACAAATTTTAGATTTGTTAAAAAAGCTGCAAGACGATTTTGGCTCGGCTGTTATTATGATTACGCATGATCTTGGGGTTGTGGCTGAAACGTGTGATATGGTTGCAGTTATGTATGCTGGAAAAGTTGTAGAATATACGGATGTTGATTCTTTATTCGAACGACCAAAGCACCCTTACACAGAGGGCTTATTAAATTCAATTCCTCGTGTCCATGAAGATTTAGAGGAACTACAAACCATTAAAGGAAGTGTACCTAGCCCAACAAACATGCCGGCTGGCTGCCGCTTTGCCCCTCGTTGTCCTTATGCAACAGAGCTATGTCATAACTCTTTGCCAGAGCTTGTGTCGCTTGATGAAACAGCGCAGGTTCGCTGCTGGATCTATACAGATGAATGGAAAGGTGATAAACCAAATGTCGGAAAGGGGGCTGAATCTAATGTCAGTGCTTAAAACAAAGAAGAAAACACTTTTAGAAGTCAAAGATTTAAAGCAATACTTTCCGATAAAAGGTGGGTTATTTGGCCGGACCGTGAATCATGTAAAAGCGGTTGACGGTGTAAGCTTTGATATATACGAAGGTGAAACGGTAAGCATCGTTGGTGAATCCGGCTGCGGAAAGTCAACAACAGGAAGAGCGATTTTGAGGCTAGATGAACCAACTGGTGGGGAAATTCGGTTTCAAGGTGATGACCTACTAAGTTTGAATAAACGCCAAATGAGGGAGAAGCGAAAGGATCTTCAGGTTATTTTCCAAGATCCATACGCATCTTTAAATCCCCGTCAAACAGTCGGACGAATCATTGAAGAGGCAATGGAGATTTTAAATACAGTTCCTAAAAAGGACCGAACCAATCGTACAATCGAACTGTTGGAGCAGGTTGGCTTACGTGGGGATATGATTAATCGTTATCCACATGAATTTAGTGGCGGGCAACGTCAGCGGATCGGAATAGCCCGTGCTCTTGCGGTAAATCCTAAATTATTAATCTGTGATGAAGCGGTATCTGCACTTGATGTATCTGTCCAAGCACAGGTATTAAATCTCCTAAAGAAGTTGCAGAAGGAATATCAATTAACCTATTTATTTATTTCTCATGACCTTGGTGTTGTTCGCCACATATCAGACCGAGTGATCGTGATGTACTTAGGAAATATCGTTGAAATTGCCAATAAAAAGAGTTTATTCGATAATCCTCAGCATCCCTATACGAGGGCATTGCTATCGGCTATTCCAGAACCAACTAGAAAGAATCGGCGTGAAAGAATGATCCTAACAGGAGATGTCCCTTCACCGATTAATCCGCCGAGTGGATGCCGTTTCCATACACGCTGTCCGATGGCAACCGATGCATGCCGAACAAATGACCAGCAATTGCGTGAAGTGGAGCCGGGACATTTTGTCGCATGTCACTTAATCCAATAATTAAAGAAATGTGTCACTTAATGAGGTGTTAAGTGACACATTTTTATATTGCTGATGCGCATTTTGGTATAATGTTTTTATACTTAACGTTTGATCATTTTATACGGTAATAGGTGCCATACTCACAGTATCGGCAAGAGTGCTATCGATCTTATGAATCCATATTAAAGAAACACATCCTAATGAAAACAAAGGTGAAGAGCAAATGGTAACCTTTAATCTATATACTGCCCTTATAACGATTGCCATGTTGGCACCAATCATCGGTTCAATTACGCTATTCTCCATTCTTGCCTTTGAACGGGAGATCGACTTTTTAACACATGAAAATCAGCGAATTCACTTAGAAAAGGAACTTAAGGAGAGCGAATACCTACAGCTGAATCAGCAAATACACCCACACTTTTTATTTAATACGATTAACCTTGTACTTGGCCTTGCCCGCTTACAAAAAACAGAGCAACTCATTAAAGTGTTAGAGCACTTATCGCTCTTTCTTAAATTCAAGTACCAGCTTAGGGAACAGCTTATTCCTTTTTCACAGGAGCTCGATTACACAAAACATTACTTAACGATTCAACAAATTAGACTTGGTGAACGTTTAACGATAACATACGATGTTGGTACGAAGGATCATGATATTTTAATCCCACCTTATCTTCTTCAAACACTAACAGAAAATGCTTTTAAACATAGTCTTGAGAAAAAGGTGGGTCAAGTGGAGCTAGTGATACGTTTTACTACTGATGAAACAAACGCCTATCTTGAGGTCATCGATAATGGGATTGGTGAAATTCCAGCAAATTTTGATATAGATAGTAGTTCTGGGCATGGCTTAAGAAACATTCAGAGTCGCTTCTCTCTTCTGTTTGGTAAGGATGCTTCAGTTCAACTTGATCAAATTCAAGACGGAGGGGTTAAAGCGATTGTCATTTGGCCGATAAAGAGATGATTATTTTTTGAATATTCATACCATTCAATGTATAATAGGTTAGACTTTATTAAGGACAAGGGGTGATATTGATGAATGTTTTATTAGTGGATGATGAACCGATTGTACTGGAGCAGCTTACATTTTTTATCAAACCAATTTGTCCATTGTGGAAGCTATTTCCTACTATCGATAGTAGTCAAGCACTACATTTATGTAAGAAAGAACAATTTCACCTTGCGTTTTTAGATATTGAAATGCCTGGAAAATCCGGATTAGAATTAGCAGCTGAGTTAAAAGGCATGTTTACCGGTATCCAAATTGTAATGATTACAGCTCATCAGGAATTCGATTATGCAAAACGTGCTATCCAAATTGGAGTCGATGAATTTTTAACAAAACCTATCATTGAAAGTGAACTAAAAGAAGTTATTCAAAAATATGCAAAACAAATAGACTATTTGGATGTTTCTAAAATTGTCTCCGATGCCCTAAAGGTCGTTCATGATAAGTATCAAGAAAAACTGAATCTTTCAGCGGTTGCAAATGAGATTCACGTAAATCCCTCCTATTTAAGTAGGAAATTTAGCGAAGAGGTTGGCCTGTCCTTTTCCGATTATTTAATCGATTACCGTGTAGAGGTAGCAAAAAATCTATTAGTAGCTGAAAAAGCATCCATCTCTGAAATTTCAGAGCGTGTTGGATTTAATAGTCTACATTATTTCAGCTCAATCTTTAAGCGAAAAGTCGGGATAACTCCAAAAATGTACCGAGAAAAGAGGACGTAATACGTTGAGTGTGAAGCATGTAGGAAAATTAGGGATTGGCATTGCCTCCGTATTGTTAATATCTAGATGGATGTCAGCGAACGCAATGTTCACGGCCTCAGAGGCAACAATAAAATATGGAATTCTCGCTAGCCAGCTATTTGCGATTATGGGTGCCTTAGCTTTTGCAGTATTTGGCCTAATCGGGATAAGAGCGCGCCAACAAAAAAAAGATGCTACCTCCATTTTAGAGATTTTTAATCAAAAGTTAGACATGAAAACGAGAAGATACCTCTATCTTTTATTTGGAATTGGCTATGGACTTGACTTTCTTTTACTAGCCCTTGGAGCAAGTATTATCTTTTATGCCACTGTCGGTTTACATCCTTCCATTGGGGTGCTACTTTTTATCGCGTTTGGCTTACCACTATTCTTTTTTAGGACCTATAAAAATTACGGAAAATATATTTTTTATAAAATTGGACTTTTTCAAGCCGTGATTATCGTAATTATTGTGTATCTATTCCTTAGTAGTAATTTAGAAGAAATGTATTTTCGTATGCGGCTGTTTCATCCGTATTTGTTTACGATTCATGAAGAAGAAGTGCTATTATTTACGATCGCAGTGTTTATTATCTTTCTTGGAAAATTAGTCACTGATTTCGGTTCCTGGAATATTTTATTTCAAATAAAGGAACGAAAAATTCGGCAAAGCTTTTTTCTATCAGGATTGTTTTGGGGAACAATTCCATTATGCTTTACAATTATAATTTTCCCAGTGCTTTATAAGGGCGGTTTTCAAAGTATATATACAATCTATTATGATTTATTGTACTCATTTCAGTCAGACATCATGCTCATTCTGACAGCTTCCACCATTCTAATGACATTAGTAACCACCTATTATACAAGACTACATGAATTTTTACGCTTATTTGAGAACATAGCTTTTAAAAAGCGGACAAACTTAGCACCTTTTATAACGGTACTTGCGATTTTATTTTTGTATGGTGTATTTTATGTTTTCCAGCCAGAATTGTTAGAGCTTTTCTTCTTTGCGGGCGTGTTGAATTCATCCCTTCTCGTTCCGATTTTATTTTCCATTTTTACAAAACGCCATGCTTTCGATCGAATGTTATTCATCACCATTTCGAGTAGCCTTTTAGCTGGGTACCTCGCGTATAGTTTTGTATCAGTTGAGATGAGTATTCTAATTCCTTGTGGATTGTCACTAATCATCTTAGGGGCTTCACAGCGATTTAATAAAAAACGATTCTAAAAGCTCCCTGTAATGATGCAAGGAGCTTTTGTCATGACTATTTTATTTACACCATTCACCATTTAAGAATATGGGCTCCACTTCCCCACTTTCCCTTTCACCCTCAATATTTAATTGCCCAGATCCAATCATAAAGTCTACATGGGTGACACTATCGTTTAAACCGATTTCCTTTAGCCTTTGTTTATCCTTGTTCTCTCCTTCAATACAAACTGGTAAAGGAAAACCTAAGGCGAGGTGACATGAGGCATTCTCATCAAATAAAGTGTTATAGAATAATATATTTGACTTTGAAATTGGTGATTGATGCGAGACAAGGGCAACCTCGCCTAAATAAGCAGCGCCTTCATCTGTCTCGATCAACTTCCTTAACGTTTCCTCACCCGTTGCTGCTTTTACATCAATAACCTTTCCTTCTTTAAAGGTTAATGTAAAATCTTCAACTAAAACACCGTTATAGTTTAAAGGCTTCGTACTTGACACCGTACCATTTACTCCATATTTCAACGGAACGGTAAAGACTTCTTCAGTCGGTAGGTTTGGTATAAAGGTGGTTTGCTTTTCGTTTTGAAAGCTCGCACACATCCATTTATGTTCCTTCGGGAGTTCAATCGTTAAATCGGTACCAGGACCTTTATAATGGAGCTTTTTATATTTTCGTTCATTTAAGTCATTCGCTCTTGTCGTTAATTGATTCATATGTTCTTGCCATGCTTGTACAGGGTCCGGAGTATCGGATCTCGTCATTTGGAAGATAAGCTCCCACATTTTCGAAATACGTTTGTCTTCGTGAACATCAGGAAGCACCTTCGCAGCCCATTCGTTAGACGGGATTGAAGCAGTACACCAATTCATTTTTCCACTGCTTACATAATCATTAAACTTTTTCATCGCTGTCCTATTCGTTTTATTGCGAATCGATATTCTTTCAGGGTCGACATCACTTAGTAAATCTGGATTTGGCGCGTAAATTTGTAGAATTGCTAAGTCTCCCGTTTCGGCCATTTCTGCATAGCCGTTCGCCTTCCACATTGGGAATTCTTTTAAGCCCTCCATTGGTTGCATACAATAATGCAATTTTGATAGTTCCTCGTCATGATAATCGACTATGACCATTTTTGCTCCTTCTTCATAGGCTCTTTTCACAATCTTTCTTGTAAAATAAGCAGAAAATATCGGTGCTTCAATAAGAAGTGTTTGCCCTTTTTGCAGATTAATACCAAGCTTGATGATGACATCTGCATATTTCTCTAAATTTGCCTCAAAGTGGTTCATGTGTTGTTCCCCCTTATAAGTTTTTTCTCTTACTTTATCATTCTACTTATAAATAGATAATTCCACCTATCTTAAGAAGGATATTTTGAGAATTCTTAACTTTTGACAGTTAGTTTAGTCTTTGTAGATTTTTGGTGCTTTCTTTCTTTATTTTATTTTCCTTTTCTATTTCGAGCATACTTTCTTATCTACCTATCAATTGTAGGGTATAGTAGTAATATCGAAAGATAATCGTGCTTGGAGGGGTTTGATGAGAAATAAGGTTGCACTTATTACAGGTAGTGCCTCAGGGATTGGGAAACGAATAGCCATTGACCTCGCAAAACGAGGATATAATGTAGTCATAAATTACAATACTAGTCAACAGAATGCGGAAAAACTCGGGAGTTATTTAACCGAGACCTATCATGTTGACACCCTTTGTCTTAAGGGAGATGTTTCGAAGTCAGGCGATTGTGAGAGATTAGTTCATGAATCCTTTGAACGGTTTGGTACCATTGATATTTTAATCAACAATGCAGGTCCATACATTCATGAACGGAAGTCACTCATTGATTATTCAAATGAAGAATGGGAATATCTAGTGAACGGAAACTTAAATAGTGTCTTTTATTTATCTAGTAAGATTATTCCTAGAATGAGAGAACAGAAGTGGGGGCGAATTATTAATTTTGGATTTGACCGTGCTGAGACTACCCCTGGTTGGTTATATCGCTCTGCATTTGCTTCTGCAAAGGTCGGCCTCGTCTCCTTAACCAAGACATTAGCACAGGAGGAAGCTCCTTATGGAATTACGGTCAATATGATTTGTCCAGGTGATATAACCAGTGGCTCAAAAGAAGTAGAAATCGATCAATCAAAAGGAACTTTTGATGTGAATACACCTGTTGGGAGAGCTGGTACAGGTGGAGATATTTCAAGAATTGTTTCATTTTTATGTGAGGATGAATCTGATTTCATAACAGGCAGTATTATTGCAGCAACTGGTGGAAAAGATGTTCTTTCTAAAGTGAAAAGATAACATCAAAATAGATATCAGGCTTAAAACTAACAATCTGAAATTATAGGCATAAAATAAATTCCTTCGGGTATTGGTGAATAAGGGGATTTATTTTACATATAAAAAGAGGAGGAATTAGGATTGGCAAATCAAACAAAATCTATCGTGCAACAGTCCTTAGATGCATTACTGGAGGACCATAGCTTTCTACCATCTTTAAAAGAGAACACTAGGAGACAGGCTTTTACATCATTAGAAGCTATTCTTTCTACCCCAAATCATGTACATAAGTCATTTTTACGAATTCCACTGGAGGACGGAAAGGTTGTGAGAATCCCCGCTTATCGGGTTCAACATAACAATGCACTTGGTCCTTACAAGGGAGGGATCCGTTTTCATGAATCAGTTAATGAGGAAGAAGTGATGAACCTTGCTTCCTTGATGACGTTAAAAAATGCCCTTCATGATGTTCCCTTTGGTGGTGGCAAAGGTGGAGTAGTCATCAATCCACGTCAATTTAGTGTGAAGGAATTACACCAAATTTGCAAAAAATATGTTCAGTATTTTAGCGATGTGTTAGGACCGGACAAAGATATACCCGCTCCTGATGTTGGATCTGGTGAAAGAGAAATGGACTGGATGATGGCCGAATATAAAAGCATACGTCCTGGTGAGCCGTATAGAGGGAGCTTTACAGGGAAAAGTGTTATAAATGGTGGGTCACTTGGTCGAAGAGAAGCAACAGGAAAAGGTGTATATTTTACTTTTCGCTATATGCTACATGATTTCATAAAAGAACAATCAAGCCTCTTAACGACAACTGAGAACATATTCGCAAAAACAGCCTTGGAATTTAAAGAGCGTCCACTTAAACTTGCTGTTCAAGGTTTTGGTAATGTAGGGTCTGTTGCGGCATTAGAAGCTTACCAATGTGTTCATTTACAAAACAAGATAGTTGCTGTTAGTGATCGCAATGTTACCTTATATAATGAAGATGGTTTAGACATTCCCGCGCTTGTACAATTTAGTTCTAAGCATAATGGAGATCTACCGACAACAGATGAAGAGTTAAGTACCATTGATGTAAAAGCAGAAATTAGAGACCGAGAGAATGTCCTCTACCTGGATGTGGATGTGCTGATATTAGCTGCTTTAGAGGATCAAATTCATAAAAACAATATGGATAAAATCAAGGCGCGAATCATTGTCGAAGGTGCAAATGCACCAGTGACGAGCGAGGCAGATCAATCTCTTAGCAAAAAGGGTGTTATCATTATTCCTGACATCCTCGCCAATGCTGGGGGCGTTATCGTTTCCTATTTTGAATGGCTTCAAGGAAGAGAAACACAATTTTATAGCGAGGATCAAGTTTTTAAGCTTCTCGTTGATAAAATGAAAGGTACAATGGATACAATCCTGCCAGAATTTTTTGGGGACCCGTTTCCATTAAGACAAAATTGCTACATTCACTCGGTCATGAAGCTTTCAACCGTACTCTATCATCAAGGTAAACTATATTAATTTGAAGAAAATTATAGCATTCAAATACTTTTTATTTGAAAAGATACCCTTTGTTCGTTTGACAAAGGGTATTTTTTGCTGTGAAACATTGGTTGTGAAACAAGAAAAACCGGGAAGTGACTGTCACTTTTAAAAAGCTTTGTTTGGTTCGTAGGTTGGTTGGTCGTTTTGGACCTGGTATTTTTGACTATTGGCTAGGGTTTGTAGCACATTTTCATCTGCGGCAAATTCTGTATCTAGCTGCTGAAACTGTTCAGCTTGATGTTGAGCCGCAATAACCTTTTGCTGCTTTTCTTGTGCTTCTTTTGAAATTCTTTGATTTGGCATTGTTTCCTCTCCTTTATCACATTTTTATAAAGGTAGATTTACCAAATAAGAACTTATTATTCAATATGAATGGAAAGGAGCATCTAGTAAATTGTAGAAAATGACATAGTGAACAACAGATTCATTCAGAAGCAATATTAAAGCGTATTGGACTTGTAATTCCCCGGCAATCAAACTTTATGTTTCAGGCAAAAATATCAACGTGCATTTTTAAAGACAGATTTATTTTTATTCTCTAAAATATAGGGTAAGAACTATCAGCTTCTGTGTAATCATGACTTAAAGAAAATACGGGTCGTACATGGAGCCTAAGCAGAAAGAAGTGAGTGCATCATGGAAAACGAAAAAAAGTATCCTATTTATATTATGTTGTTTTTAGTTATGGTTGCATGGGGGTTTAATGTCATTGCTACAAAGGTGATTGTGATGGCTTTTCCTCCCATCATGGTTACATCTTTTCGTATTTTGGTAGCTGGCGTTTGTGTATTTATCATTCTCTCATTCCTTCAACAGGTTCGCTTACCCTCCAAACGAGAAGGATTCTTTATTTTCTGGGGAGCTCTATTTAATGTTCTTGGTCATCAATATTTTATTTCCATTGCTCTTACACAGACAACTGCAACGAATGCTGGGCTTATTTTAGGAATGGGACCTCTTTTAACGACAATATTGGCCATCATTTTTTTAGGAAATCGCCTAAATGGGATTCGGTTGATCGGTATTTTGTTAGGTTTGATGGGTGTCTTCTTTATTATTCTTCAAAATGGTAGGATCTCTGGTCTTTCCATTGGCGATGTAAATGCCTTTATTTCCATTCTTTCAATGGCAATAAGCTTTATAATTATAAAAAAAGCGGCTACATCATTAGACCCGCGTTTAATGACCGCCTATATGCTTGTTATCGGTGCCATCTTCTTATTCATTGTCAGTCTATTAACCGAGCCGAATGCCCTTCAACAAATGGGGAATGGGACCTTAAACCTATGGCTTCTTTTTTGGGGATCTGCCATTCTTTCTACTGCATTAGGCCATATGTTTTACAATTATGGAATTGGGAAGGTTGGTGCAGCTGAAGCTGCGATTTTCACCAATTTAAGCCCATTTTTTGCAGTCGTTGGAGCCGTTGTATTTCTTCATGAGGCATTATCCATAAGTCAAATAATTGGGTTTATGTTTATTGTATTAGGTGTTATTCTTGGTTCTGGTGCATACGAAGAGATACAAAAAGGAAGAAAGCGTAAAAGAAACGTTGGTGTACTAGAGTAGTTGTTGACTTCCTCTTTGACTCTCTTATAAATTCTATTTTCTCATTTGCACCCTTAAACACTATGTTAAAATACAGTTAACATTATATGAAAATGATGGTATTATTGGGAAATTTTATTAGTACAATAACGAACTTGTTTTACTAACCATCGCTTTGTTCACTACATAGGAGAGGAGGTACATAAATGGAGACCATATCGTTTGGTTCGAAAGATCTAAAAATTGCCGGCTCGAACATTTTACGTTTAATCAGTAAAGCAATTAATGTGAATACCTTTTGTATCACAAGCATTAATGATTCTAGAAGTTATTTTATGAATGTCCTTAATCGGCATACCGAATTAGCTAAGGAAGGCACGATTATTTCGGTTTATGATGCCTACTGACACCTATTAGTTCAAAGTGGTCGGGAACCACTTCTTATACTTGATGCCGAACAGCATCACGATACATGTAATATGAATATAACAAAGTCATTACATATAAAGAGCTTCCTAGGTGTTCCAATCCTGCTTAAAAATGGAGAAATATACGGAAATCTATGCTGCTTTGATACAGAGCCATACATGTTTTCACAGGATGAAATTGAGTTACTACAAACGATGGCATCCTTCCTCACCTATGTAATTGAATTAGAAGATTCTGAAAAGAGAACAACATTTAATTTCAAACAGCTCCATCATCAAAGTGAACTTATTCTGAGCTCACTAACTGAAGGTGTTTTTGGACTTGATTTAGATGGGAATATCTCTTTTGTAAATCCAGCATCAAGTAGACTAATACGAGTTGATGCAGATCAACTCATTGGGAGAACGCCGTTTGAAACCTTTATTAAACAGCGGAGAGAAGAATCAGAATTAATTCATACATTAACAGATGGGAAAACTAGAACAAATAACGATGGTTATTTCCATAATAGTAATGGCACACGTTTCCCTGTTGAATATACCGTTAAGGCGATGTATGAAGATGGGAATATATCCGGGGCAATCGTAACATTTAAGGATATAACAGAGCGGAAAGAGTCCGAGAAGTATATGTTGCAATCTGAAAAACTATCACTAGCAGGACAATTAGCAGCTGGCATTGCTCATGAGATTCGTAATCCACTTACGTCCATAAAAGGTTTCTTGCAAATGATTAAAGCTGGTTATCAAAAAGATTCCTATATCGACATTATGACAAAGGAGTTAGACCGAATTGAGCTTATCGCTAGTGAATTACTGTTGCTTGCTAAGCCACAAATTAACCAATATAAACCTGTTGAAATTGGACACTTATTAAAAGAAGTAGTTTCAATATTAGATACTGAATCCATCATGAATGATGTTGAAGTGACCTTTTTCTCGGAATACGAAGATTTGATCATTAACGGTGATCCTAACCAAATCAAACAAGTATTTCTTAACTTTATTAAAAATGCGATTGATGCTTCTTCTAAAGGTCAAAATGTACAAATTAAACTCTTAAAAGAAGAGGAACATGCCCTTATTCTAGTAAAGGATTACGGAGTCGGTATTCCAGAAGAAAAGCTAGGACAACTAGGACAACCTTTTTATTCTACAAAAGAAAAAGGAACTGGGCTTGGACTCATGGTTAGCTATAACATTATTGAAAATCATCGAGGGCAAATTTCTGTCAAAAGTAAACTAAATGAAGGCACTACTTTTGAGGTTAGATTCCCTATTGTCGTAAATCTAGATACATAACTTTTAAAAATATCGAAGTCCTCTCCAATGAGGACTTCGATATTTTTTATGCTTACATAATATTGGGTTGTAGCCCGTATAGTTAAACAAAATCTTATAAACATCAAAGAAAATATTTACAAGGGGAAAAGAAGGAACTATCCAAGTTTTGTTGAATAACTATGTTTTGGAAATATATTCTATAGGTTCTTACAAACAAAGCTAAATATTTTTAAACACTAATAAGACATTCATGATTCTACTTAAATATATTAATGGGGGAATTATGGTGAATCAGTATTTTCTTAATGAAGTAAAAGTACTACACGCAGACCCAATGTTTGCAGCTTGCCTCGAAAAATTATTTCACTGTCCTAAGCAGGACCGCTTTTTGAAATTACTAGAAATCCTTAATCAGCCATTCTACGATTTGACGCATTCAGATAAACAGCAAATTATCGAGGTGTTTTTTTCCCAGCCTGAACTCAAAGAAAACCGATATCTTTATATGGAGTATTTAAACGTTCAAGGCAATACTTGTTTATTGAAAGATTTCATAAAAATAGAAATGAACTCTTCTTGTAATAGAGCAAGGTCTTGGGCTTTAGTTTATGAATTAGTCGTAAAGGCGAATAACGGCGAGCTAAGTAAATCCGCTCTATCGAATAAAGTTATTTCCTTTGAACCCAATTCTAAGGATATGCATCTTTTACTGTGTATATTAAACATGTTGTCTGTCTTTCAAATTGGAGAGTATGAAGCTTTCTTCAAAGTGAGTAACGCTATCCTACCCGAAATTAATTACATCGAAGATTCGTTTATTAAGCAATCTTACCACCTCAGGCTCCTTGAACTCTATTCGTATAGTCATTTACTTGCAAACAAAGTTGAACCTTGTCGAGACATCATTCATATGATTCTCCAATTGGGTGATGCAAAGATGTATCCTATTGCATACATCAACTCCTATCACGTTTTAGCACACACTTTCTTATTTACATCCTATGAAACTTGTATAGAGAACTTACAAAAAGCCTATCGTATTACGACACTATTACCTGAAGAAAGACGAGCTCAAAAACAAAAAGAATTACATAACACAGAGCAGTTTGTTCGGAGCTTTTGGAAAAGAGATTTGGAACCTCTTCCTGATGATGATGCAGAGCTAGCCCATCGTTATATTGCAATGGGCGAAATGGAGCAGGCCATCTCTATCCTTGATCAATTGCGTCAGCAGCAAGGCTTCTTTACCCCTTTTCAATGGTACTATTACGGACTCGCAACAAATAATAAAGACCACTTTATCAAAGCTAGAAAAGAATTTGAATCAAATGGTGATAAATTCTTTGTAAAAATTCTCGATTTGGTATATTCTAGTATATAGAGAAGCTTATAAATGAGGGCATCAAAAATATGATATTGGAGGAATGAATAATGAAGAAGTTTTTCCTAAGTCTAGTAGTTTTGTTTTTTGTCCTTGGTAGTGGTACATTAACAGCTTTTGCAGCTGATCCTGGTGTACCTATTGGCAAATCGGTGAAAGAAGAAGAGAGTTCCGTATCAGATCCTGGTGTACCTATCGGGTAATATCATTGCTTTACAAACTAGAAACCATAGAGATAGCCTCTGCTATCTCTTTTATTTTTTATTCTTTTCATCCAAATACTATAATACAAACATTGAAAGTGAAATCCTATTTAACTCAATTAGAGATTTATGGAATTTTTACTATACGGATTTACATTATCTAAAAGCGTTCTTGATCGTCTTGTTGAACCAGGAATAACGCTATGTTTTTCGATAAGTTAGAGTAGTATTGAAGTGAGCCTATCAAACAGCGATGGGGTCACTTCTTTTTTTTTGAAAGAAGCAATCTGGTTTATGTAGTATTTTTTTATTTATTTTTCTGAAAATATAAAATTTTCTACAATCATTGCATATGATAATAATAAACCCTATATACAACCTAAACCCAGCTATATTTCTTGTTTGATAAATAAATCTTAAAAAGGAGCGATGCTAATGTGTGCATTACATTTCGGCGATTTTTACCAACGACCTCTCATTCCTATTGGGGAGCAAGATCGTGTAACCGTACTCAAAAGTGGTAAGGAAATCCATACCCACTGGCTCATTGCAATTGAAGGTAGTGAAACAAACAAAAACTCAGCCTCCTTTCATTGGAAGGTTGTCGTATTCCCTAGTGATTGTAATGGCAGCTTTGATTTTTCAGTCCCTCTTTATGTTTCATCCTTCTTCCCATTTAATGAAGCTGTTGCCTACGCGAAACAGCTAGAAAAAATGGCAAAGGAAGATGAGTTTTATAAACTCGCCAACTAATAGAGAAAACAAAAAACCCCACTTTTGCTTTCCTTTCTTTTTAACCTACTATGTGAAGAAATGAACATATACATACCCACTTTGTCTCTCCAACTCAATCGACAATTTCCTACAAATCTCGGGTAGTGACTGTCACTTGTCGACAGTACAAAAAAGGTCTACCTCCCTCCGAAGATAAACCCATAACATTATTCAATTGACAAATTTCTACATATCTCGGGTAGTGACTGTCACTTGTCGACAAAAACTGGGTGGTTCCTGGTACTAACCGAGTCTGAATATGATGCCGTGGCCACCTTTTGGGTATTCCCATTTGATGTTTTCGTGAGGGCAGCCAATTCGGCAGCTTCCGCACTCGTGACAGCCTTCGTAGCCGACATGCATGCGGATGTCTTCCCATTTGTAAATTTCTGCAGGGCAGAAGATGGTGCAAAGTTTGTCTGGGCATTTCGTTAAACAAACGTCATTGTCCATGACATGAAGATGTGATTTCGTATCGGCATTAAAACGAACAAGGTATTGTTTTTCTTCGATCGTTTGGCATTTCTTTTGTTCGCTCACTATTTCATCACCTTCCATGCTCGGATTGCATCACGAGCTAGTTTTATTTTTTCCTTTGGTGTACCAAGATCCTTCCATATTTTCTTTTGTTTATCCCATTTAGAGGTTCCATCAACGGTAAACATCTGACTTGCAGCACGGTTCATCATCGGAATGTACTGATCGAAATACTGAGGGAATTTTTCAAAGTGATGGGTTGAATCTTTGTATTTTTTCATGTCCTGTCCGACAAAGCTCTTCATAAGCTGCACTCTGTAACGGTCGAGCATCGATTCTGAGAAATCATTCGCTTCTTTTGCTAGAAGAATGGTCTCTGCGGCGATCCTACCTGATGTCATTGCTAAGTTCGATCCTTCTCTGTGTATCGCATTAACAAGCTGTGCTGCATCTCCGACCACAATCACCCCGTCACCAACAACCTTCCCCATTGATTTATATCCACCTTCTGGGATAAGGTGTGCAAGGTATTCCTGTGGTTCACTTCCCTCAATATATGGCCGAACCATTGGATGATTTTTCACATATTCAAGTAGGTCATAAGGTTTAATTTTATGTTCGATGAGTCCTGACAATAAAGTACCTACCCCAATGCTTAACGTATCCTTATTTGTATATAGAAATCCTGTTCCTAAAATTCCTTTTGTTGCATCTCCTAACAGTTCAATTGTACAGCCCTGGTCCTTTTCTAGATTAAAACGGTCCTCAATCACCTTTTTATCTAGCTTCAAAATCTCCATGGTCGCCAACGCCACTTCATTTGGTTTATATTCCTTGTGGAATCCAAGTGATTTAGCTAGTAGTGAGTTTACACCGTCAGCTAGTACAACCACATCCGCATAAACATCACCACCCGGCCTGTCAGTTCGTACCCCAACAACTCGTCCATTCTCTACAATACATTCTAAAACAACCGTCTCATTTACTAACAAAGCACCTTGTTCCACTGCTTTTCCGGCAAACCACTGATCAAATTTTGCTCGTAACACGGTAAAGTTATTGTATGGTGCTTCAGCCCATTCTAACCCCTTATACCCGAACGTAATGGCAGATTGTTTGTCTAGCATCATAAAGCGTTGCTCAACAATCGGACGTTCTAATGGTGCCTCCTTGTAAAATTCTGGGATAATATCCTCCATCATTTTTCTATATAAAACACCGCCCATTACGTTTTTAGAACCCGGATACTCCCCTCTTTCTAACAGAAGGACATTTGCTCCACCTTTTGCTAATTCATAGGCACAAGATATTCCTGCAGGTCCTGCTCCAACAACAATTGCATCAAACTTCTCCGACATGATTAGCCTCCAATCCTGCTAAAGATTTTTTAAACCCTTCAATTAATAACGGAACAATCTCAAATGCGTCCCCTACAATTCCGTAATGACAGGATTGAAAAATCGCTGCATTAGGATCCTTATTGATTGCAATAATAACGTCCGAATTTTTCATACCAACTAAATGCTGTATTGCACCAGATATGCCAATTGCAAAATAAAGCTTTGGTGTAACGGTAACACCTGTTTGACCTACCTGGTGATGATGCTCAATCCAGCCCGCTTCTACGACATCACGGCTCGCTCCAACCGCTGCACCTAATACATCTGCAAGCTGGTGTACGAGCTGAAATCCCTCTTTGTTGCCTAATCCCTTTCCACCGGCAACCACAATATCAGCTTCGTCTATTCGTGCTTTCCTTGATGTTTCCTTAACAATTTCCAAAACCTTCGTACGTACATCCTCTTCTTTTAGATCTATCGATTCCTCCACCACTTTTCCAGTACGACTAGAATCTGGCTGAAGGGCTTTCATGACCTTAGGTCTTACGGTTGCCATTTGCGGACGATACTTTCTACAAAGAATGGTTGCCATGATGTTGCCGCCAAATGCAGGACGGCTTGCCAAAAGCAACCCCGTATCTTCTTCCACGTCCAATTCAGTTGTATCCGCTGTTAACCCAGTTGGAAGATCGGTTGCTACTGCACTCGCAAGATCTTTACCTGTTGATGTTGCACCGTATAAGATGATTTCTGGCTTATACTTCTCACAGCAGTCAAGAAGAGCCTTCATAAATGATTCTGTACGATAGTTCTTAAAAACAGAATCATCATATACATATACAGTATCAGCCCCATACTCAAATACGGTTTTTGAAATGTGTTTCACATTGGAACCGATTACAACTCCAGCAAGCTCTGTCCCGCGTTTATCTGCAAGCTTTCGACCAGCGCCTAGTAGTTCTAGTGAAACCGGTACAATAGAACCTTCTTTCACTTCAATAAATACCCAAACACCTCTGTAATCCTCAAAATTCACTTATCTCACCCCTTACCCCTGAAAAAGTTCTTTCTTTTCTAACACAACAGAAAGCAATTGATTTACTTGTTCTACAGAATTCCCTTCGAACAGAACGCCACCTTCTGGCTTTGGAGGACCCCACACCTTCGCAACAATTGTTGGTGAACCCTTTAGTCCTAGCTGTTTTCGATCAATATCCTCTAAATCTGCTACTGCCCAAATTTGAGGTTCGTATCTTGCCGCTTTTAGCATATTGGGAAACGATGAATATGGAACTTCGTTAATTTCTTTTTCAACTGACAGTAGGCATGGCAGTGAGGATTGAATGACTTCATATCCATCTTCTAACTTTCGGTGAACAATAATATGTCCCTCACCTTTATCCACTTCTACAACTTTCTTCACAGAGGTAAGTGGTGGGATATCTAGTCTTCTTGCTATACCTGGACCAACCTGACCCGTATCACCGTCTATTGTCATTTTCCCGCAGATGATAAGATCAATTGGTTTGTCCTTTCCAATCTTCTCTAATGCTTTTGTGAGAGCATAGCTAGTAGCAAGTGTATCTGCTCCCGCAAAAGCACGATCCGAGATCATATACCCCTCATCTGCACCAATTTCAATACACTTTTTAATCGCTTTTACAGCAGGTGGTGGTCCCATCGTCAACACCGATACCGTACCGCCATAACGATTTTTCAAACGAACTGCTTCTTCAACTGCATGAGCATCGTAGGGGTTTAGGATGGCAGGAGCACTAGATCGGTCCATCGTATTCGTTTTAGGATTCATCTTGATGACCTTTGTATCAGGCACCTGCTTAATACAAGCAACAATATGAAGCATTTTTCACCTCTCCTTTACTAGTTTCCATTAGAAAAACGAAGACTCACCCTTGAAGAAACGGAAACGGTATGCTTCCTTTTTCTATGTGTTTCAGAATGAAGTAGTTTGATAAGTGCAAAAGCCATCTGATTATTACTACTATATTAAGAGAGTAGACATTCAAGACTATATTTTTGCAGGGATATGGTTTTCTACATTAGTGGAAAGTGAAATGTGGTCGGATTTTGAAGACTTTCGGCATTGTCCATTGCATTTATAACGAACAAAAGACGCAAGCGCCCTGTTCGACAAGCAAATGTTTCATGAAAGGTTATTTGACCTCGAATGGCTGTGTGCTGGAGCTGGATTCCAAGTCACTTGCCCATTCTCTTTCTGATAACTTTTATACTTTCAAAATAATTAAAAAAAGAAGCATCGATTCTGCAATACTAGAATCGTTACTTCTCTTTATATAGATCCTACTATCCTAGAATTCTATCCATTGCTTCTAACATGGTACTCGTGGCTAGTTTCGTTTGAGGGACATATTGTTCCCAAACTGGATGCAGTTTATTAGTAAGAGAAAGTTCAAAGCCTGTTTTAATTGGCTTAAATTCAATTACGACTCTGTCAAAATCAGATAAATTCTGCAGGAATATCTCATGTAAACACGAGTGTTTCTGGTGAAGTTATATCTAGCTATTCACCGGTATGGGCATTTCAATACCTTCCCGAAGATCGACAAATGAGAACGTACCTCCTACTTTTGGTTCAATCTCTACTCGAACCATCTCACATTCGGAAACATCCATTTCTCTAAATATTTGGTTGTATCCAAGCATCGTAGATTACTTCAGGAGAAGTACTAAATTGGTATGAAAACTGATGCATTTGTTTCAAGTCGGTTGGTTATGTTTTCAACTCCAAGCTTTATAGTTGTTAGTCGGACCTGATTTTTGCGGAGTCTTGAATCTGCTTACCTCACTATATTAGCTCGTAAATCATTGATACCATGCTCTAGATAAACCTTTAAACAACTTAACATGTAGACCCAACCCTCTTTGTTATCTACCATTTCCCGAAGAAGCTGGTCACCTGTTTCATGGAACCCTTCTTCCATTACTTCCACGATTGAAGTCGTTTGATCAACCTCAATGATTGAAATGGTAACGGTGCGCTCAAGATTTGGTGGCCCCCATTTGAAAACAATTTTCTCACTTTCTTCAACGTCCACCACATGAATTACCACTTCCGCTTCGTATTCTTTATAAAACCATGTAATCGTTTCTCCAGTTTTAAGTCTTCCAGATCCAGATGAAAACCAGTAGTTGGACATTTTCTCAGGGTCTATAAATGCTTCAAATATAACGTCTTTAGGGCTCAATATCTTTAATTTTGTAAGATTCACCATATAAATCGTCTCCTATCATTTAAACCAATCTTATGATTTCGTGTAGTTAAGATCCCATATGACACCTAGAGGATCCTTCACCTTACCATATTTTGCACCCCAAAATGTATCTTGTAATTCCATAAGCACTGTACCTTTTTCAGTCAGCCTATCATATAGATTCTGAATTTCGGCTTCACTTTCCAAATCAAGTGTTAAGGCAATGTTGTTTCCGATATGTACAGGACTTCCTGGAAATGAGTCTGACAGCATTAGTAGAAGCTCACCCTTTTTAAATTTGGCATGAATAATTTTGTCATCAGCCTCTGGTGGAGTTGGAAAATTTGCCTCTCCATAAGTCCGTACTTCAATCACTTCTCCTTGAAACACTTCCGTGTAATAATCTAATGCATCTCTAGCATTACCATCAAACATAAGATAAGGTGTAGCTTGCTTGTTCATCAAACAGCCTCCTAGTTTCTAAACATCTACTATGACATATCATACCAAATGATGGTAAACTACTGAAGTAAATGGTGACCGAGATTATGTTAAAAAGAGGAATTAATAAAGTCAATTGGATCATTCTTTTTTCGGTATATCCGTATTTTCCTTATTATATAAGTCTTTTTTAGAAGGGGGATATGATGATGAAGTTAATCATTCGTAATTCATGTGAGGCTGATCTTGCAGACATAACTTCTCTAATGGAAGAATTAGGATATCCTACAACGGAATCTGAAATGGCAACTAGAATAGCAAAGATTAATGAGAATGATTCCTATCATACACTCGTAGCTGAATATGATGATAGAGTGGTTGGGTTGGCTGGAATCTTGATTGGCTATTCGTATATAACTAGTGATATTATTGCCCGAATCATTGCCTTTGTGGTAGCAAGTGATTGCAGGGGAAAAGGAATTGGTAAACTGTTAATGGAAGAAGCTGAAAAATACGCTAGAAGTAAAAATGCTGTCTCTATTGGGCTTAATAGTGGCAATCGTCCAGAACGAATGGTAGCTCATCAGTTTTACTTACATCAAGGGTTTATTGATAAGGGGATTAGCTTTTTCAAAAACTTGTAATCTATCTTTCTTACGGAGGTAATAGAATTGCACAATGAGCTAGAGATGAAAATTGAGGCATTAAGAACCATCCTATTTAAAGTATGGTCGCTTGAATCAAGTTCAAAATGGACCCCAGATAATCCAGCAAAAGGCCAATGTGGAGTAACAGCATTAGTCGTTCATGACCTTTTATTAGGAGAAATTTTCAAAACAGAAACAGAAGGTAGCTGGCACTTTTATAATGTTATTAATGGTACGATATTTGACTTCACTGCATCACAATTTACTAGTCCCATCACTTATTTGAATATACCCTCTAATCGGGAAGAAGCCTTTCAAGATACGAATTGTGCTCAATATACATACTTAAAAGAACATGTTCTTACTCTATTAAACGAGGAGGAGAGTCCTTTTGAAGAAAATTGCTATTGATATGGATGAAGTCATGGCAGACTTCCTTACAAAGCATTTAGACTTATACAATCAAAGCTTTAACGATAATCTAACTGTCCAAGATTTAAATGGGGTTAGACTTTGGCATTTGCGTTCCGAAAAATATAATGAAATTATCGATCTAGTCAATGAACCATCATTCTTTCGAGATTTAGGGGTAATGGAAGATAGTCAAGAAGTGATACTTGAACTTAGCAAGCACTATGAAATATTTATTGCATCAGCAGCCATGGAACATCCCAACTCTTTTTTGGCAAAATATGAATGGCTTAAAGAGCATTTTCCATTTCTTTCTGACAAAAACTTTGTTTTTTGTGGAGATAAGAGTATTGTAAATGCCGACTATCTTATTGACGATAGTATAAGGCAGCTTACGAATTTTAGGGGTCAAGGCATATTATTTTCAGCACCTCATAACATACATGAAACTAGCTTCACTAGAGTCCATCATTGGAAGGAAGTAAGAGAGGTTTTTCTATCTGATCAAAGACTTAAGGAGGTATAGGTAAAATGAAAAGAGCAGTAATTGCATTCTTACTGGGTATTTTCACGATTTCTGGGTGTAGCACAGGTAGTGAACTAGCAGAAACACCAGAGGTTCCTTCTCCCCCATCTAACCTTCAAGAAACACCGAATGAGAATATAAGTGAGCTTTCATTTGTTGTTAATGGCGAAGCAATCACACAGCCTGGTACTCTCTATCAAAGTGAGCTCCAAAGATTTTCTATGTATCTATTACCAGGGTATGGTGGTCATACTGATTCAGTTGAAAAGCTAGATATGATTTGGAACTCTGATTCTGATCAAGAGAAAATTGTGATTAAAAACCTCGGTAAGGTGGATCAACAGCAAATCGTTGATACGGTGAAAAAAGATTTACTCAGCAAATACGGATTTGTAGAAGAAGATTTATCAAAGCGCAACAATAAGTTTTTCCATAATGCAGTAATTCTACAAGGAAAAAATGCTGCAGAGAAATCGATCGTTATCATTGGCCCGATCATGGGTGAGATATTTGAGATTCAAGTAAACCTATCAACCACATTAATTCATGACGAGCACCTTTTCAGTATGATAGAGACTATTCAATTAGTTAAATAACAGTCAGGGGGTCATGCCCCTTGTCCATTCCAGCTCTTTCTAACAAAAACTGTATTTGTGAAGCTAACAGATTGTAAGTGCAGCTTATTCCATAGATGATAGCATAAGACTGCTTACAAATTTCAATGGCCATAGTATTATATTATAGCTCCTCATAACACATATGAAACCTTCTTCAGAAGAGTTCAAAGAGTACTTCCTGTCTGATAAACGTTTTATGGAGGTTTACTGGTTAAAAATGCAACACCAGAATATTGAAGGATGGTGAGGTTTTGAATAAGCTAACTTATTCTCTTATTCTATTACTTGCTACATTTGGTTGTGAAACAAACGTCATTGAGCCAATTATTAAGGAGCCTGTCAAAGAACAAGAGCCTGAGGTAAAGGAAGAATCGCCGAAGTTAAGGTGTAGTCCATGTTTGGATTCCCCTGAAGAGTGGGGAGGAAAAAGTGATCAAGCCTTTCCAGAAGACGGTCAGTTTTGGGCAACGGATCGACCTGTAAAAAAAGAGAAAATTGCTTATGGGATATTGGGACACAACATTTTGCTCAATACTAACATGACAATTACCAATTACGAATTAGATACAACACTTCCCACTATTCCTCAAGAACTTCCGGTCTATATTCAAGGAAGCTATCCAGCCCATCATAAAGAACTATTGAAAACATTTACTCCCTATGCAGATGTACTAGAGTACCATCCATCCTATTCAGGCATATACTTTGCCGGGCTTAATCCACTAACAGGCCCAATGGAAAAACCAACCGAACAAAAGATTTTACAGAGGGCAAAAGAAATTCTTGGAGAGTTACGCATGCCTGACACGAATACTTCATCTATTATTCAATCTGCGAATGGAGGGTGGACTACTATTTTTTATCGTTCCATTAATGGGTATAAAGTATATGTTGATAAACCACTTATAGTCTGGTTTGACAAAGAAGGCAGTGCACTAGGGCTTGCCGGAAGAAGAAGACCTATTATAGAAGAAAGCCTCTATCCAACACGTTCACCAGAGGAAGCATGGAAAAATCTGAGAGACGGAAAAGGAATACACCCTTATATTAACAACTTTGCACCCGAATGGAATAATAATAACGACCGGTTTACGATCACTGAAGTGGAAGTAGCATATCACGAGCAACAACCAACTGAACCACGACAAGTCCTACAGCCCTACTATGTTTTCAAAAATAAAGAGGGCCAGGCTATATATATCCCAGCCATCGCTGACCCATATGTGGAATAATAAAAGTATGAAAAACCGATGTTTTCCTATTAGCAAACATCGGTTTTTTATAGTTCTGTTAAACAAGAGAAAACGGGCGGTAGGTGGTACAGTGTGAAACAAGAACTACCGGTCGGTTCCTGATACTGTGTGGAACATGCCTATGAAACAAGAACTACCGGTAGTACCTGGTACTGTGTGGAACATTCCTGTGAAACAAGAAAATTCGGGTGGTGACTGTCACCTTATTCCACCTGTTCAACGGCTTTATGGTGATCTTCTTGATAGCGTTTCATGGCAATAAACAATACTATTCCGCTTATGATTAGGAGGGTACTTGTTATAAAGAATACGGCTGAGAAGCCAGAGTATGCAGCAATCATTCCTCCCATAAATGGACCTACAATGTTTCCTAGAAAGCGAAGGCTCGTGTTATATCCAAGAACCTCACCTTGCATCGATATGGGTGCCTCCTGGCGAATATAGGCAATTCGAACAGGAATAATTCCACCAATTGCCATTCCTAATACAAACCTAATCACCGCTAGCTGCCATATATTTGTGACAAATGCCCCTGGTAAATAGACAATTCCTGCCATGATGAGAAGAATGATTAACACCTTTATATAGCCGATGTTATCCCCAAGTTTCCCCCATCTTCTAGCCATCATTAAATTACCAAGTCCTGCTACTGAGAATACAATTCCAGAAAAGAACGCAATGTTTTCTGGTCCATGCAGCTCACTTACATATAACGATAAAATCGGCTGAATACTAAAATGGGCCACTTGAATGATGATGGAGATAAATAGCACGGTCAATAAAATGGGGTTTTGCCCCATATGTGATAGTACTTGCTTCCTTGTATAACGCATATTCGTTTCTTTTTTACTACCAATTTTGTACTCCTTTGTAAGGGTAACTAAAATAACAGAAATAAAAATAAAAATGGACACAAATTTAAAGGTGTTTGCAAAACCAAACGAGTCTGCTAAAACACCGCCAATGATTGGTCCAAACAAAGATCCTGTAATGCTACCTGTTTGTAGTGTTCCCATAACACGCCCCGCAATCTCTTTAGGGGTTTGGGTCGAAATGAACGCTTGAGACAATGAGATAAATCCCGTACAAATCCCCATAAAGAGACGTAAGAAAAAGAGTTCTGCCACATTACTCACAAATCCCATTAAAAAGATGGAGATCCCTAATAGTGCAGACGTGAAAATAAGGATGTTTTTTCGCCCGTATTGATCCCCAATCCTTCCCCAAATCGGTGAAAAAAGAAACGCTGTTACAAACGTAATCCCAAATGTCCATCCAGACCAGTGCTGTACATAGGAGGAAGAGAAATCTCCAAATGATTCAATGTATAAAGATAAAAAAGGTAACACCATGGTCATACTTCCAGCTACAAAGAAATTCGCAAACCACATAATATATAAATTTCTTTTAGCTATTTCCTGGTTTGTCATGCTAGCCACTTCTTTCATTCCATCGTTTATTTCGGTTCTCTAAATATTATGATACCGAAATTTTAGTATGAAAGAAAGGGTCAGTTCTTGATTCAAGCACATAATATAGGCTATATTTATAAATAAAAATAGGCCGAGGAATCTATCCTTCGGCCATCAAATATACCGGTAGCGCGCAGTTTTTGAGACTACTTCGTCAAGCCTTCCTCAATTTCTTCCATTAAAAACTGATACTCTTGCTTGTCTTTGTATTTTTCTTTCACATACTTTAATGCCTCATTATAAGCACGATCAAATGCTAGTTCCTTACTCACCTTAATATCAGGCTCCACTCCCGTACCTTCCCAATTTGTGTTTGTAATGGGATTCACCGCTCTTCCAGTAGGAATAAAGACCCTAAAGTGTTCTGTAATCTGTTGAACTCTACCTGGATGTGCCCCACCACCGGTTACTTCACCTATGACGGTTGCCCTATTTAAGTTTTTAAGATTATAGGTGAATTCTTCAGCTGCTGAAAAGGTATAATGACTCGTTAAGATATAAACTGGCTTATTTAGATAACGTTGGCCAGGGGTGTATGGGAGTGTCCAAGATTGTCTTGTTTGTCCTTCTGGACGATAATAAAAATTATTCAAGTGAGTAACCTCTTCAAATAGGTAGCTCGTAATCAGCGCAATCATGGCTGGACTACCTCCACCATTTTTACGCAAATCAAAAATAAGTGCATCTGTATTGGCGATAAAATTCATAGCATGAACTGCAGTTTCTCCGCCTAACTGTGTATCAACAAAATTCCGTAAATCAATATAGCCGATATTTCCGTTTAGTCTTTCCACCTTGTAAAAACCATAATTGATAGACTTTGTCTTTCTACGATATTCTTCTAGCATCTCCTCTTCAATTTTTTCTTTTTCTATTGATTTAGATTCAGTAGAATACATGACTTTTAAGTGGCGATCTCTCGTGATTTTCTGTAAATCCTCCGTTAATACGTTTGAAAAAACAAACGGATCTTCTACCCCCTCATACTCTCCATTTGAAAGCTTACCTAGGATTAACTCAGCCGTTTCCTTTGCTTTATCCGGAAATATATAATCACTTTGTAAACGCTCTGCTAATTCCTCTACTACCTCTTTCTTAAAATCTTTATTCGTTTCTGTTGTGTTCATGGAATCACTCCTTTCAACAATTTTGATTACACTATTTATATTTAGTCATATGATAGAGGATTCCTGTTTTCATACGAATTCTTTTTGAAAATTACATGATTTCTGTCAATAGTATGATGTCTCTAGTAGGTACATAAAACTACATAAAACTTCAAACTGTCCAACATTTCGCCTATTTTTCATGCTCTATTTCATCGTTTAAAACAAAACTATTGCCTCAGTTCTATACCGAATTATCCTTGTATAATGTAATAAGACATATCCATTGGCAAACTACTTGAAAAAGTAGGACGCAAAACTAAAGGGGCTAATCCTGCGGGGAATGCCAGCCAGTTGCAATCCACTCCCTTTAGTACGTATTTTAACAGATTATTAGGGAGAGGAAAGATCGAGAATGAACTTCAAAGAAGTAATTACAACTATTAATCAATTAGTAGAAAGAGTGGATTTAGTTAAGGCAAGGCAGAATATAGAATTAAATATTAATATAGTTAATGCGAATAAGAGGTTTCTATCTCAAGATGCAAGAGAGTTACTTGATTTTATCAATAATCAGAGGGGTACTAACTCAGATACGATAACAAGAACAGAAATGGTAACTATTAGTGCCATTAATAGCTTTGCTAGTAAATTTGATGTGAAGTCCATTAGAAATACAATAAAAAATAAAGAACAATTACTAATGAAAAAAGGAATATGGACTCTTCTTAATAAAGATGCCAAAGTTATTTTAAAAAGTATTGGTTCAATATAAATCATTTTATTAAAAAAGACAGAGGTCATCATAAGTTTGACATCTGTCTTTTTTATGAATAGGGCACACTTACGACTTTAATTAGTCCATGTATACGACACTTTTTTCAATACTACTTTTTAGGGCAGCATCAATAATCTTAATAACAGTTAGCCCGTCCTCAGCCGTAACAGGCAATTTTACGCCTTGCAAGAGACTACGAGCAATGTCTTTATAATACGTTAAATATGAGCCTTTTAAAGTTGGAACAACGGTGTGTTCTTCTTGTTCCTCCTTGACAATCACAAGCTTACCATAAAATTCAGGGTTATCCGCTCCCCATGTTGAATCAATAGGTTTCAAACCCGCCTTCAATGCATCTTCTTGTCCATCAATTCCGTATTTAATAAAGCTTCCTCTACTTCCATGAACCTGGAACCTTGGACCAGCATTCAAAACGACAGCTCCCGAATGTAAAATGACTCGAAGGTTATCGCGATAGCCTAACACAATATGAAAATAATCATCTGTTTTTGCATGCGTACGTTGACCAAACACATCTGCCCACACAAAATGGGGTTCACCAAATAAGTGTAAAGCCTGATCAATTAAATGAGAGCCTAAATCATACAATGAACCTGAACCTGGACCTTCGTTTTCTTTCCATCGATCACGAACAACTGGTCTATAACGATCGAAATGGGCTTGATATGTATTGATTTCCCCGAGGACCCCTTCATTTATTAAATTCTTGATTGTTACATAATCATTATCCCACCTGCGATTATGATACACGCTTAATAGGAGGTTTCGTTCGTTTGCAATTTTTATTAGTTCTTCACCTTCTGACACCCTCACCACCATTGGCTTTTCCAAAATGACATGTTTTCCAGCGAGCAAGCTTTGCTTAGCCATTTCATAATGAAGACCACTTGGTGTTGTTATCACGATTAAATGAATTTGCGAATCCGCAAGTATATCTTCTAACCTGCTGACCACCTCGATTTCTCCTAAGTCCTGTTTTACTTTATCTATTTTAGAACTTACAACTTTCACAATCTCAAAATCATTTAAAACAGTTAATAAAGGAGCATGAAAAGTCTGTCCTGATAATCCATATCCAACTAAACCAACGTTAATTTTCGCCATATTTGTCCTCCAAAGAACACATTATTTGTGGCTATTATATAATTTGTTCTAGGAAGTTACTATTGATATGTTCATAAAGAGTTTTTCCTCACCCTCCACTTATTGTTAGTTGAGGACTGTACGATGTAGGTCACACAGACGTTGCCACAGGTTATGGCAACGTCTGTGTCCTATTATCGGGTTCTTACTGGTGTTTATCCCCCACTTATACTTCTTCCAACCTTTTAAAGTTTTGAAGTGGAGGTCATAGCGCCAGTTAGAGCTGGACAAATGGCTAGTTTACCCATTTACTTTTTGGCATTAGTACGCTTGAATTAGTGTAATGATAAATATTCCTGTTTAACCAAGTTTATTTAGTTCTATAATAATTATAAAAAAGAAAAAAGGATTTTGTCTATCATGCCAAAAAGGGTAAAATTTGTTGGGGGAAGAATTGTTAAAACCGGGATTGCTGTATTTGTAACGGCTTTTATTTGCCATATACTGAATTGGCCGGTTATGTTTGCGGTCATAACAGCCATTGTGACCATTGAACCTACGGTGGCAGATTCCATAAAAAAAGCGTTTGTTCGTCTTCCTGCTTCAGCAATTGGTGCTGCATTTGCCATACTGTTTACTTTTTTATTCGGGGATAGCCCTTATTCCTATGCTTTCGTCTCCCTTTCAACCATCATCGCTTGCCATAAACTAAAATTACACGATGGAACTTTAGTGGCAACCTTAACTGGTGTCGCCATGATTTCAACAGTTCATGATGAGTACTTTTCCTCATTTTTTATTAGACTTGGGTCTACTAGTACAGGAATCATTATTTCTGCCCTTGTTAACTTTTTCGTCATGCCACCTAACTATTCAAAATCCATTACAAACAAGATTCATGATTTATTGGATAAATCCGGCGACATCTTTGATTCAAGATGTCTTGAGTTACTAAATATACAACCTCTCAGCAAAGACTTAAGGGGAAATTTTCAAGCCCTTGTAAAAGATGTTGATCAAACTGAAACGTTATGTACTTATCAAAAAGATGAATGGAAATACCATCGAATCAGTCGAAAGGAAATACGTGATTTCCATTATAAATGTAAAAAACTCACCACTTTGCGCCAAATCATATATCATCTTGGAAACTTAATCTACCTCCCTTCAGTTCATATAGAATTGAGTGAGGAAAAGAAGAGGATGATTGTAGAATCAGTGAAATCGATAAAAGGTATATTCCATTCTAAAAATTTCCACATTCCCGATTCGCACCATCAACAAATGAATCGATTGAGAGAGTGGTTTTCCAAACAACAGCATACTTTGTATTTAGAAGACGAATATCATCAGCACCTTTCAACTGAAACGCTCATTTTATATGAACTACTTGCCATTCATGATTTAGTAGAGGAGCTGAATAATATACAATCCCTGGAAATACGACATCAATTGTTATTAGAGAAAAATAAGGGACACGGAGTTTAATATTCCTACTTAACCCATGGCCCTTTTTGTATTTGATTTGGAGGTCTTTTTAAATAAAAAAACCATCCTAAAAGGATAGTTTTAATGTACGTAATCATCATTTTCTTCTTCAATGATATCTAAGTCATCGAGCATTTCTGTGTTTCGCCTAATTTCTTTCTTGCATTTATCGATAATAGTCGTGATGTCCTGATTCGTATAATGCTGATCGGGAAGCTCTACATCGAAAGCTTGTACATAGTAAATAGATGCAAGCTTTAACTGCTTCTCAGTTGCTGGCCGTTCTTTTAGCTGTTTTTTTTTACTTGTTTTTGCAGACGTTCTATTAAGTATTTAGCTTCGGCTTTACATGAGTACGTAAATTCCTGACCTAGTTCTTTTTCTAAAAGATCTAGTTCTTCCATTTGCTCCTTAGAAGGCTCCTCTGATAGAACCTTATCTAGAACTTCATTTATTTTCTCAGCTAGCTCCTCATGGAATTGTCCGTCATTTTTTATAACATCCTCGACTTTATCATACCAAGAGGCGTGTTTTTCAATATAGGAACGCCATTCCTGCATAAACACGTTTAAATCGTATTTATCTTCATTCCATTGAATTTTATTCATATATTGTTCAAATGCAGAAGCAATTGACCGGGAGATGCTTATTTTCACCCCGTGTGGTAAATTTTTAAACATGTATGATGGTACCTCCGTCACATTGTTTACTCTAATATAATATCTTAGCACAATAGAGTTAGGTTGAAAATAATTTAATATAATTTAATCATTTTTATTAAAGCTATTGCCTTCATTTTAACTTAATAAACGTTATATAACAAATTTGTTTTCCTATTAATCTTTTTCATACTAAAATGAGAACCCTTTTGATCTATGAAAGGTGTCCTGAGCTTCCTGTAATTCAAAAGGCTTCCCTCTTTAGAGAGAAGCCTTCTTTTTTTATTTATAATGTTTCATTTTCAAGGATATAATCTACAAGCTTTAGAATTTCTTCCTTGTCTTCTTGATCCATATTGTTTTTGTTCATCTTGGAAATGTGTTCACGAACTTTTTCTAAGTTCTCATATGCTTTGCCAACGTTACCTTTCTTTAGTTCATTTTCTACTGAAGCGAGCTTGGCAAAAATAGACGTTTTCATGCCTCTGTTCGCATCTGCATTTGTCACCATTTCTTTAACGTTTTCAATGGTAGCAGCCATCACGTTAACAGTGATTGATTGAGTTGCTTCTACGTTTCCAAGTGTGTCTGTTGCACGGAATGATACTTCTGTTGTTCCATCCGTATCGATACGAATTCCTTCATCTGCATTGTATACAATCCATTCACCATCATTTAGCTTGAATTCGATCTTTGCTACTGATGTTATCTGATCGGAAGCAGAAAGTTCTAGCTTTACTTCATGAATATAAGCACCATTCGAAAGGTCTGATTCTGGTAATGAAGCCTCTGTAGTTGGTGCTTCAGTATCATTAACCTTCATGACACCATAGATAGAGAAGTGTGTCACATAAGCAATAATATAGTTGCCATCTTCAGAGAGCTCTGTTTGCTGGTATTCCCACTCTTCTGATTGCTCATTATAGTAATAAATCGCCAGCTTTTGTTTTTCTTCTAATGAAAGAGTTTCATTAATAGGAGCCTTGATTGAAACAAACCCTGTAAATGCTGTAGGTATATCTACATCAATGATCATTCCTGCTACTTCTAGTGCTTCATTTCCAATCACGACATCTTCTTTAGATAGAGAGGTTACTGTTACCGGAACAGGTTGATTATTTTCAAATACAACTTGACTAAAATCAATGGAGATTGTACCAGGCAACGTCACGATTTTGTTTTCTTCTGATAATATTGTTTTTCTTTCAACCCATTCAAAATCCTCAGCACTACGAGGCTTTAATTGAATTGTTCCATTGAATTCTCCAGAGATACCCGTTACATCGACCACATCCCCGTTTTGGAAAGGGAAATCGCTGAATTTTAATCCTGTACGGTTATCTACTCGGACAAGTACTGTTTCACCATTCTTTGTAGCTGTAAATTCAAATGTTCCATAAGTGTTTACACTCTTTAAATTGGAGATAGTAGCCCCTTTAACGATGACTAATTGACCTTCCGTTGCCTCTGTTAGTTCAGCAGGATTGAATTCTGTTGCTACTTTAGCTACATCCGTCCCTATTTTTTCGAGAGTAGTAAGGTCAGCTAGCTGGAATTCTCCGTTATAGGTAGCTGTTTTCCCGCTAATTCGCACTTTATCACCGATTGTTAATCCTTTATCAGTAGATGTAAAAACATAGGATCCAGCAGTTTCATCTTGGATATAGAAGCCTTTGCTTCCCCATGCACCTGGAGTTGATGTAACAATTGCTTCTACTGTTACTTCTGTTCCTAATTCAGCTGTACGAGCCTTTGCAATCGTAACAAGACCTAGGTTATCATCTTGCCCTACTACTTCAGAAATACGGCCTTCAGCTACGTAAGTGATTGGTTCGTTATTAAAGCTTTTTACAAAATCAACGGTTGCATCTAAGTCGATTGGTCCCTGCATTGGGTTTTCGCCTAGCGCACGTAGCTTATACTTATCACTACCGTGCTCGTACATATAGTTGTTTACTGTTAAGGTATAAGTAGCTGTTTTGTTAATTTTCGATCCATCTGGAAGGAAAATATCAATGACTTTGTTAGTAGCACCATCCCATGTGTACTTGAAGCCACCAACTGAAACGTCTGGTCCGTATAAAGCTGAAATTTGAGCATTAATAATTTGTTCTAAATCTGCTCCTGTGATTTCAACTTTTACTAATGTGTTACCGAATGGTTGAACGTTGAAAAGCTCTGACCAAGTGATTTCACCTGCATTGATGTTGTCACGAATTCCTCCGCCATTCACTAAAGCAAAATCAGAATTCATAGCCCATGCCATACCGTCCGCAATTAGGTTTCCTAGGGCATTATCACCAATTTCACCTTTCGTACCATATCCACCTTTTAGTTCAACCGCTGCCACTCCAATTACTTGGTTCATAATATCTGCCGTTTGAGCTGCATACTTGGCAAGAATACCTTCTACAGCTGGATCTGGTGTTACGCCATTTTGATTGACATATACGATTTCTGCTTGCTTTTTCACAATATCCTTCGTTGTTGGATCTAGTTCAATATCAACATCAGCAAACGCTTTACCATAATCTAAAGCTTGAACAATTATCTTGTTATCTACTACTGCATTAACTAACTCATGGTTATGTGCAGCATAAATGACGTCAACTGCATCATGTACCGAGTTTGCTAAGTCAGCTGCATCACCTGTTGCACCAGTTCCATTTTGGGAAGCAGGCATATGAGACAGAACTATAATGGCTTCAATCCCTTGTGCTTGTAACTCTGCAACAGCTTTATTAACAGCGGTTGTTTCATTAGAGAAGTAAATATCTTCAATGCCTGAAGGAATAACCATGTTTGCTGTTGCTACCGTGTTAACCCCGATAAATCCTACTTGAATTCCTTCCACTTCATAAATGGCATATGGAGGTAAAATCGGCTCGTTTGTTTCTTTTGATAGGCAGTTTGCACAAAGGTTCGGGAAATTCATTCCATCATAACCAGCTGTACCTTTACCTTCTGGATGTTCTCCACCGTTTACCATCCGTAACAATTCTTGAGTACCCTCATCAAATTCATGGTTTCCAACAGTACCAAAGTCAAATCCGATGGATTCTAAAATTTCTACAGTTGGTTCATCTTGTAATAGGGCTGAAATGGGTGAGCTTCCACCAATCATATCTCCCGCATGAACAATTAGTGTGTTTGGGTTTGTGGCTTCACGATCTCTTAAATACGCTGCTACATAATCCATACGGCCAAGCACTTCAAGTGTGCCATCACCATCTGTATCCAGTTCATATTGTTGATCAATTTTCCCGTGTAAATCATTTAAGCTTAATAATTGCATCTGGATGTTATCGTCAGAACCATTAGGATCTTCCCCAACTGGTGCTTCATTTCCTCCGTCAACTGCCGTGTAACCGTTTGTTTCCGCTTCTTCTGGACTTGCAAAGAAAACCCTCTTTTCGACTGGAACCGCTTCAAAATTCTCTGGGCTTACATAAAGCTTTGTATCTGAGTTTCCTACATATCTTAATAGACCTTTCCCTTGTTCTCTTGCACGGAATTCAAAAGGAAGTTCTAATAAAGGGTTTGCTGGGTTCCAAATCCCTAGTTCCGCATCGAATGCATCCTTTACAGCAGATTGAAACATGTTGTAATCTGCTTCATCACCAACTGGCCATATGAAATAAGTTACAGCATAACCTGCGTTCACCATTTCAAGGTTCGTATTTAAACCATCAGATTTACGAATGACTTGACCTAGAAGACGTCCATATGCATCTGTTGCCTCTTCGCCAACTTTAATCAATACTTCGTCTCCAGCCTTCAATAGCGTATTCATGTAGGCTTTCGCTGCATTACCATGGTCTAGTTGATTTTGGTCTAAATCATTTTTGGGTGAATGGTATGTTTCTGGTGTGTCAATGTTCACATAACGCACTGTTGTTGCACCTAATACAGGTGTTTGTAATTTAATGGTATCTCCATCTGTTACAGATAGAACGACTGATTCATATGTTCCAGCTGCTGAAGGAGCTTCTGGCTGTTCTGGTGCTAGTTGAATATCCTCTGCTTTACGAGGAAGAATCTGATAAGAGTCGAATTGACTTACAATTGCTGTTACCTCATACCATTTTCCTTCATGTATGGAACCAATGGCATTCGTACCTTCCATTACACGTAAGGTTGTACTGTTAAACTCACTATCAATGAAAGATACATTATAGCCGCCACCTGCTGGTGAGCTTGGCACAGATTGTACAAATCCATTGAGCTTTACAAGCTGACCTTCAAGTGGCTCTGCTGTTGCCATTGATTGTAAGTCTGCAAGAGTGATAGATTTTGCTTCTGGTAAATTTTCGTTTTGCCCTAACACTTCAATAGCAGATGGCATTATTTCTTTTAAGCCTTTGTACTCAGCAAGGGTACCCGTTACCTTAACACGGTCTCCTTCTTTGAGGTCTTGAGATGTGTTGCTGTAAAGATTAATTCCTGCTGTTGTATCTTGAATATACGTAGAAAGCTTACCGCCACCGATTGCTGCGTTGTCAGCTGTTACGATTCCTTCTACTGTTACTTCAGTGCCGTTTGCATATTGACGTGCTTGTTCAATTGTAATTGTCTCTGTTGGATCTGGCTGCGGGTCTACAGGTGAACCCGGTTGAAGAATTGTATAAGCTGAAGGGCTCTTTAATCCAGGAAGTGTATAGTATGCTTCTAAGCTACCTGTAATTTCAATTTTTGCTCCAAGGTTAGATGGATTATCTACTAGGTTGAGTCCTGTTCTAATTTCACCTGTTGGTAGCTGTACGGGGATCATTTTTGTAATATCAGTTTCTGTAGGTGAATCTGCTAGAGCAATATTAGTAGCTAACGTAAATGGTGCTTCTAGGTCAAAGCTTGTTGATCCAGATACTGTTCCAACAATATACCCTTGAACCTTTGCAATTCCGCTGTTATTGGCGATTGCTTCTGCTACTGTTACATAATCCTTAACTGGATCTGGTTCTTGATTATTATTTACTGTATGAGTTCCTAAAAATGAGAAAGTATCCTTAGCGTTTACATCCCATTCGATAGAAGGATCAAATGAATCAGTTGGATTCGCATCGCCTGTTACGATATCTGCTTTACGTACTAGGGTCTTGTCAACAGTAATTCCGCCCCAAGACGAACCAGGATCTACGCCCACTTGTCCAAATGAATCAATGACTGTACCGTTATTTTTTAATACTAGAGCATCATCGCCATTGAAATTAATTACTGAACCATTTTGAACATCAGCAATAGCTAAAATAGCTGGATCTGAACTAGGATGTGCAAGAACATAAGTTTCACTGTTTGCTAGTGTTCCTGAAAGAGAGAGAGTATTACTCGCTTCACTTGCACCATTGCTATAAATCTCTAAAGTATAGCTAGATAAATTGATCTCTGATCCTGTTCCATTGTAAAGCTCAATAGCCTTGTTATAGCTTCCTCCCTCGATGTACTCTGAAATAAATAGATCAGAGGCCGGGGAAGCCTTTACACTTGGAAGTGCTGGCACAAAAAAGCCAACAACAAATGTAAATATAACGAGTAAACTAATTAATCGTTTGAACTGATTATGAATCATTACAAATCTCCTTCCGTTTTTTGTTTTAGTAGATAGGTTTAAACATTAAGTTCCTATTACCTACCAACTTACATTTTAGTAGATAATTATTAAGTTATCATTAATATTTTGTTAAATAGGCATTGTTAACTATAAATCTTAACGTATTAAGGTAATATGTATACCATAAGTCCTCCCTACAGGGAACAAGACAGGTTCATTTTTTTCAATACAGTCTGTAAATTTATAGAATATATTACCAATATCAAAATTCATTTTATCAATATCGTCTCAAGTGAATCAATATTCCAGACCTTCACTACCATATTTATCCTCCTATTTTCAAATTCTAGATTCAAACATCTCACCATTTTTTTCAGTTAATGAATATATACTCTCTATCTATGCAATTAATACTTCAATCTATTCACGAGTGAAGGCTTTTTTAGACAAAAAATGCTCCCCTTTTAGTAGACAGATTTTCTTGATAATCTGTCTACCTTAAGGGGAGCATATCACATATTCAGATGGGTTATCGCTAGATCATTATTTATTTTCCTCGTCGTCTCCATTGCCAGTGCCTGCTCCAGCATCAGTTCCGTCAGTATCAGCTGCGTCCATTCCGTCTGGTGATGCAGTGTCTTCTGTCGTACCTTCGTCACCTTCTCCTGGTGTTCCTTCTTGTTCCTCCGTGTCACCAGGTGTTGTATCATCAGCAGGCGTTGTCTCGTCAGTACCTTCATCCATCGGTTCTTCTAATGGCTCCTCTGTATCTGTTCCAGTATCACCTGGAGGTGCTGGGTCTTGATCATCAGCTGCACAACCAGTAATTAGGAATGCAGCAAGAAGAGTACCAGTTAATTTTAATAACCACTTTTTATTCATTCGAATCCGTCCTTTCCTTTGTTTTCATTATGAACCTTTACGGTCTTTGATTAGCTTACCCATTTTATAAAAAAACTTGCATTATATCATATAATTTTTTCCATCCTTTAAAGTGCATAAAAAAGCCCTACCATCATATAGTGGCAGGGCATATCTTTATTTCTTTTCGCCTAATGCAAACATAATTTCAGTTTCACATACAAGTTCACCATTCACCGTAGCAATTCCTTTACCTTTTCCAATTGTACCTCTTGCACGAGTTATTTCTACTTCGAGCCGCAATTGATCTCCAGGTACAACTTGTCTTTTGAAGCGACAATTATCAATTCCGGTAAAGAAAGCTAACCGTCCACGATTTTCTTCTTTCTTAAGCATCGCAACGGCTCCTACCTGAGCTAAAGCTTCTACAATTAACACCCCTGGCATTACAGGGTATTCAGGAAAATGTCCTGCAAAAAATGGTTCATTTGCTGTTACATTCTTAATCCCGACAGAACGTTTTCCTTCTTCTATTTCTATAATACGATCTACTAGCAAAAACGGATAGCGATGCGGAATAATATCCTTTATTTGGTTAATATCAAGCATGAGAAATTCCTCCTACTTCATTTTATAGATATGTTAGAAATAGCAACTTCTAATAGCAAGCGCTCCGTTTAGCGAGCAATGTTCTGACATGAAAAAAGGGGTGGTTTTCCCTTTTATTCATGTCATGTTTTTGACCAAGGGAAAAGTGATTTTTCTTTTCCCTCGAGAAGGATGAAATGGCAAAGATCGTCGCCATTTCATCTTGGCTGGCCGCTGGAGCTGGATGTAGCAGTAACATTGTATAAACTAAACACCAGTAACTTTTACTTTCTTAACTTACGAAAAAGGAAGGGGATACCTTCCTTTAGTCCGCTTCTATTAAATCTACTATGTGTGTCCATGTAGATTTCTTTAACGCATCATTTATTTCACCGTTCCCAAGGATTCCATAACCAACAACCAGACCTGCTAAGAGGCTTGCACTTATCAAAATAACAACGATAATTAGCCTGAGCCAAATCGGAATTAATCTAATGCTCATTTTCACCTTTTTTGGTTCAGTTTCCTCATTATTTTCTTCACTTTTTCGATACATCGCCCGCCTCGCTTTACGGCGTTCATCTCTTGACTTTGTATCCATTTTGTCTAGGTTTGTTGCCATACTAATCCCCTCTGTTACTTAACGAATTCCATTTACTAGACCCATCATTTGGTCTGCAATTGAAATGGACTTCCCATTAAATTGATAAGATCGCTGCATATTAATGAGTTCGGTCATTTCTTTTTCAAGACTTACGTTGGATTGTTCTAATGCACCTTGAACGATACTGATATCGCCACGCTCTACTATCCCAAAAACATCTGCCTGATTGACATTGAGCTCGTCAAGATTTGGAAGACTATACTTATTGTTACCTGCTGATTGAAGTAGCTGTGGACGATTGATTTGTGCAATGGAAAGATTGAAATTTTCAGAAGTACCATCCTGATACTTAACAGTAAGCTCTCCGTTATCACTAAACTGTAATTCCGAAATCGTATCAGCTAAAATAATCGGACCT
The DNA here is from genome assembly GCF_042680805.1 of Bacillus salitolerans. Taxonomy (NCBI): domain Bacteria; kingdom Bacillati; phylum Bacillota; class Bacilli; order Caryophanales; family Bacillaceae; genus Bacillus; species Bacillus salitolerans. Next base: position 107,968 of record NZ_JBHUEM010000014.1, read on the forward strand.
TCTTCTGACATGACAGGGAATCCTTCACTTGTCACAATTTGAACATAGTCAGTTCCATCTGCTAATGGTGATAAATGAAAGGATCCATCCCGTGTATAATGAACCGTACCTTCTCCATCTACTTGTACCTCAAAGAACTGATTATATTTTGTTAAGGCTAAATCCAGCGCACGATCCGTAGATTGAATACTTCCTTGGGTAAGTAGAAGACTTGTATGGGAGAGTTTTGCCCCTACACCTTGACGAATCCCATTTGGAGTAAGTCTCCCTATCTCTTTTCCATTAATCGGTTGATTATTAAACTGTTGAAATAACAACTCTTGGAAGTTCGTTTCACGACGCTTATAGCCAGTTGTATTGATATTGGCCATGTTATGGCTAATGGTATCTAGTTGCTTTTGCAGCTGTGTCATTGTATTCGTTGCAGTTATCATTGAGCGTAACATACGATATCACCTTTTACTATTTTATAGACGTCCAATTTCATTAACTGTTTTCTCCAAGCTTTTATCATAGGCTTGTAGAACCTTTTGATTCGCCTCGAATGCACGGAACGCAGTAAGCATCTGTGTCATCGTTTGGGAAACATCGACATTGGATCGCTCAATGAATCCCTGTTGAACTGTGTATGCCACATTGGCATTTCCTAGTGCCGTAGGAAGAGGTTCACCGTTTTCTGTCCGGTATAGGCCTGTCCCCTCTTTTAGTAAGCCATTCGGATTCTCGGCAAGTGCAATCGAGATTTGACCGACAACTTGGCCATTTTCTAGTACACTACCATCTTGATTCACAACAAATTCTCCGCTTTCAATAACAATCGGCACACCTGTTTCATCCAAAACGTAAAATCCTTCATTTGTTGTAAGATTCCCTTGTCCATCTATTGTAAAATTACCGTTTCTCGTATAACGAACTTCACCATCTGCATTCTGTACCGCATAAAACAGCGCAGCTTTCTGACCTTCTTCATTCATTGGAACATTTTGTTCAACAAGTGCTAAATCTGTGGATCGACCTGTTTCATAGATGTCACCTTGTATAAAGTTTGGAATGGCTTCTTGCATATAAGCACCGGTATTAATGCCTCCGATTGTTTTTCCAGAAGGTAAATGTCTACTAGGGTTGGGTATGCTTTGGGAATTAAATTGCTGCAATAATAACTCAGGAAATGCACGTAAGCTTGCTTGGTCTGCTTTATAGCCTGGCGTATTAGCATTCGCCATATTATTCGTTAATAACTCCTGCATTCTTTGCTGAGCAATCATACCTGATGCTGCTGTATAAAATCCTTTTAACATATGTATCCCCTTTCACACACTTTTCACTTAACTCCATTATAGCGGAGTTTTCAGAAAAGGACATCATCCAATTTTTACACTAAATTTCTTCTAGGAAGCTTATCAATACTTTCTAGCATAATTCCTGTACCAATTGCTACACAATTTAGAGGATCCTCTGCAATTAGGACAGGGACATGCAGCTCTTCAGCAAGAAGAGTATCAATGCCGTGCAATAAAGCCCCTCCACCTGTTAGAATGACACCTCGATCAATAATATCGGCTGACAGTTCAGGTGGTGTTCTCTCTAATACGCTTTTTGAAGCTTGTACAATCACATCTACTGACTCACGTAACGCTTTTTCAATTTCGTCAGAATATACAGTAATTGTACGAGGAAGACCCGAAACCATATCACGACCACGAATATCAATTTCTTCCTTTCGTGCACCAGGGAATACAGTTGCGACCTTGATTTTAATATCTTCAGCTGTTCTTTCTCCAATTAACAGCTTGTACTCTCGTTTAATATATTGAAGGATTTCGTTATCAAACTTATCCCCAGCCATTTTGATAGACGAGGCGGTGACGATATCACCCATAGAAAGTACTGCGATATCCGTTGTTCCACCGCCTATATCGACTACCATGTTTCCACTTGGTTGAAAGATATCCATCCCGGCCCCGATTGCAGCCACTTTTGGCTCTTCTTCTAAGTACACTTTTTTACCGCCGCTTTTTTCTGCAGCTTCTTTAATTGCTTTTTGTTCTACTTTTGTTATGTTTGTTGGACAACAAATAAGAATGCGGGGCTTAGATAGGAAACCTTTTACATTAAGTTTGTTAATAAAGTACTTTAGCATAGCTTCTGTTACATCAAAATCTGCAATAACGCCATCCTTCAATGGTCGGATAGCAACTATATTCCCTGGTGTACGTCCTACCATTCGTCTTGCTTCCTCACCAACAGCTAATACTCTACCTGTATTACGATCTAGCGCAACAACAGACGGTTCATTCAACACAATTCCTTTTCCTTTAACATGAATTAACACGTTTGCTGTACCTAAATCAATCCCAATATCTCTTGCAAACATCCTTCAAGTCCTCCTTGCAATATGGCGATAATATCCTAATGATATATTTTATCACAATTTGCAGGAGAATATAGGAAATAGTATAAAAATCAAGAGAAATTTGCAAAAAAATGTCGAGATAGCATCCAGTCCACTAAATTTACTTATTTCACAACCTCTTGCTCTTCTTTTTTGTACTTCATCTTTGTTGCTTCACCACCACGCAAATGACGAATTGATTTATGGTAGTCAAGAATGTCTTTTACTTCATTCGCTAGCTCAGGATTAATTTCAGGTAATCTTTCCGTCAAGTCCTTGTGAACAGTACTTTTGGAAACTCCAAACTCTTTCGCTATTACGCGAACAGTCTTCTTTGTCTCCACGATATACTTGCCAATCTTGATAGTACGCTCTCTGATGTAATCGTGCACACCACTCGCCTCCCTAAGTTGGATGTGAGAAGTGTGAAATGAGACCCGTTTATGACACCTACGAAGAACTTGTTATGCTCGTTCATCTGAAGAAGAATATATTTTTATCGACCTTCGAAGACAATCGACGCTCTCACCTCAAACACTCTCTTTGTTAAGGTTTGTAACATTGTATTAGCTTGGTTGTGGATATATGCTAAAAACTCAAGAGGGACAAGGGTTTTCTCAGATTTTTTTGAATTTATTGCCCCTGTTATAGGATTTATGAGTCAAAATTTTCTTTTAGTACATGTAACTTTCCAATTTTTTCTCCGTCTACTTGTTTGGAGGCGATTACAAAATGAAAAAATTGGGAATTGGGTTATTAAGTATTATGTTATTAGGATCTGTTACAGCTCCAGCTTCAGCATCTGTTGATGGGAATTGTGACAAAGGAGAAGAGCTTACTTGTCTTGAAGTAAAGATGACAGTTGAAGAGAAGTTTGAATTTTTAAAGGAACTTGGAATATTCCAAGGTAAAGCTGATGGTAAGTCTTATTTAGAGGAAAACATGACAAGAGCCCAGCTCGCGGTCGTATTAGATCGAATGTTTCAATTAACCGATTTATATCAAGGGGTATCGTTCGAGGACACAAATAACCACTGGGCTGAAAATGAAATTGGAGCAGCAGTGGAAGCTGGGTTTATTAAGGTCAGTGAGGATGGGAATTTTAATCCGAACGATACCGTTTCGATTGAAGAACTTGCATTTGCACTTGTTAGTGCATTAGAAATCAACTTTATTTATATTTATAGACCACTAGAAAATAGCTCTCTCGAGTATGCACAATTTGTCGTCACTGCTTTAGGTGAAGGGCTTCTAGAAGAGGCTGAAGACTATCGTGAGGCTGCACTACGATCTGATTTTGTTCAAGTTATGTATCAGGCGTATAACTACAAAAAAGAGGCGGATTCCGGAATCGTGGCAGGTTCAATTGAACCTAGTGTAAATGTAACGAAGCTTGATAGTGGTGGTTATGAATTTGAATTTACTTTTACAAACCAAACTGAAACAGAACAATCACTAATCTTCCATGGTGGACAGCGTTTTGAATATGAGATCTTTAAAGATGGAGAGAAAATCTATCATTATTCAGCCGATAAGAGCTTTACGATGGAGATTGCAGAGATTATAGTAAAACAGGGTGAGTCTTTAACCTACACAGATACTCTATTAGACCTTGAAGATGGAACCTACACGATGAACTACTGGTTAACAGCCGATCAAGAATCTCGTGGAACTGTTACATTTGAATAAAAATAAAAAGATTCCTCTAGCTAAAGGGGAATCTTTTTGCATTAAGTTACGTGTAGATCGAAAGTAAAGAAACCTTTTCAGTGTCCTCAGAGTCGAGAATCTTTTCACCATGATTCTCTATTACACATCAAAAACTCTCGGATCGTAATACCTGCCTTTATAAAAATGATCTCATCGACAGCTAACTCAATGCATTTTCTATTCTATAGATTCGATTTGAAGTCATTGCATCGAAGAATCGGCCACTGCTATATTTTTAGCAATTAGTGGTATTTCGTCACCTTTTAGACCTTTCGGATAGCCACTTCAGTGCTCCAAACACTCTGTTTTTATCAAATATATTAATATTCTTATCAATTTCATAACCGATTGAAAAGAATGAGTTTTAATCATAGTAATTGGTTTATTTAATATACTCTCTAGTATTCCTATCCTGCAATATCATGTAGCTTTTCTCCAAGTGTAACCTCATCTAATACTTTAGCAATCAGCTTAGAGAATCTTGAAACATTAGAAGAATGATAGGCAGTATATTTATCTTTACTACCCATGTATTTTGCTAAAGCCATGGTAGTTCTTATAAGATTCTCTTTTTGTTCGATGTACTTCTTAACCAATGCGGATACGGCAAACCTATAGCGAAATAACTCATCCATTGAAAAAGTACATTTTCTAAATCGATTTGAAAACCACAGGAGTTAATAAAGTATCAGCAACGAGTTACCAGTAAACGATTTAAAATAGCTGTCCATATCTTAGAGTAGATGAATTCTAATGCAAATTGGTAGAGTGTAGGAAATAATTCATATAAAGAATGAGCTTCTAGTAGCGAGCTCAATTCTTAACGTTTGATTAATCTAGTGACAACGAAGCTGATGAGACCGGCTAGGACGATAAGCAACAGCATGTCCTTCCGCTTTTCTTCGTGTTGTTGAAATAAACCCACTTTATCAGCTCTTGCCTCTTCCATGGCATTACGGATACGATTTTCATACTTATATGTCCCATAATCATAAAAGTCTTCTACTAATCCTTCCTTTGTAATTTCTTCCTGTAGTAATTTGTCATCAACGAACACCCATGCCAAAAGACGGTCATACTTATCAAATAGGTCTTCCCCATCTGTTTCAAGTAGGATGTTTCCTTGTGTAAGCAAGTCACACGTAAAATTTGTTGCTTCCTCACCAAAGTCTTCTTTATTAGCCGTGTTTTCGGGTGTATCAATAAATAGAAATCTAGTTTTATAAGGTTTCCCATTTATTGAGAAAACAGCTGTATCTCCATCTGTGCAGCTTAACAAGGTGGCTTTATAGGTTTTTCCAAGATTCACTTCCGGTTCTAGTGAGTTTGAATTTGTTGATACATTTCCTGAATAAGAAAGCTGATTTAGTTCGATTTTCAGAGCAGTTACATCCTTTGTGCATTTGTTACGGTTATATTTTTTGATTAGGTTGATAAGTTCATCCATATTCTTAGCGTCCATTGCAAGAGGGGTTGGCTCATGGAGAAGATAGACACAGTCTTTGTTTCTAAAATGACCTCCTAGTTCGTCCAAGCTGCCAGGATGTGCAGAAACGGCGTGGGGAATTAGTAAATAGCTCAGGAGAAAAATCAAAGCTAAATAGTAGATTTTCATCGGTTATTCTCCTTTTTTCCATTCATTATAATATAAGTTTTTAAACATTGAAAAAGAGCTTGATTCTTCAAGCTCTTTTTTCCAGCCTATCACAAAACCTCTTGATACAACGTTTATTTTTTCATATATTGTAAGACTTCTAAATCGATCTTTCCTTTTGCTTGTTCGCGACCTTCAAAGTTTTCAGTATGAAGGTACGCAGTTAATGATTGATACAACGTTTCTTCTTGAACCACTGATGATTGATCAAGATAACCGTGCCTATGAAGTTCTCGAATCAGCTCTTCTCTGACTTCCCCTTTTATTTCTACTATATTTTCTTCCTTTGTTGGAGCAAAATATAGCTGTTGAAGCTCATAAATACGGATGAGTTCTTTTATTGGATCTGGATGGTCATCTACACGAAGGTCAATGTAACGGTCATTAAAACCTGCATATCCGCCCTTTTCTTTTACAACAAGAAGCGAGGCTGACTGCATACCACGGCTATCACCACCTGCATCTTGCCCTGCATCTAACGCATTTAATAGACGTTCTGCCAAACTCCCCTCCGTTTCCAGGAAGACCTTCGCCATTGCTTGTACTGTTTCTTCACTTACCAATATATTTCCTTGTGCAGCAAAGTTTAGTCCCGTTACTCCACCAGCCCAATCATAGCACTTGTCCCCTGTAAAGGTAGCAGCGTTCCCCTTACCATCGACGATACCAACTTGACGGTATGCCGACTCTGTATCTTCACCTGTTAAAATGTCAATCGCTTCTTGCGCTGACTTCCCCGCTTCCATGAGCTCTAGCCCTTTTGGACCGTATGTCGTATTGGCATAAGATTGTGTCGCAACTGCCCCAACACCTGCTTTTGCCCAAGGTACAACAGCACCTACACCTAAAAATTTGGATTGTACAGCAATTCCAAGCTCTTTCGTATTCGGATCAAATCCAACAATTGAAAATGTCATTTCATTCTTCCCCCTAATCTAGTGATTCTATTATGGTTATAATTGCTTCTTCTAAATCATGCTTTGACCAGCTTGGCAAGGCCTGCTGCTGGATCGCTATTTCATGTGATGCTGGGATGTGGACAAACCCCGCTTTAACCTTGTCCTGCCTTATTTGAATATGATGTAGCATTTTGTATTTTACAAAGTTACATAAATATGCACCAGCTGTATTTGAAATCTGAGCAGGGTATCCTTTTTCCTGTAGAACATTTACAATGTGACGAATCGGTAATGTACTGAAGTATCCGGCAGGACCTTTTTCCTCAATAGTGGCATCCTGAAAAGTCACACCAGTATTATCAGGAGCACCGTCCGAACAGTTAATCGCAATTCGCTCAGGAGTAATCTTAGACCTTCCACCCGCCAAACCTAGCATAATGACAGCATCAGGCTTTACCTCTTCATAATAACCAATAGCTTGATTAGCTGTTTCTTTAAATTCAACAGGCAAAATTTTTCCTACAATCTTATAATTTCCGATTACTTTACCGTCAAGTGCTCTAGCAATCTCTTCTGTCGGATTCACTTTAAAATCTAAAAAGGGAACAAATCCTGTTAACAAACACTTCTTCATTTTATCACCACTTTATTGTATTAGGCCTGAACCCCACTTTAGTAAAGTGTTAAAGTTATTGTATCAGAAAATATAGAAAATTTCATATTGTTTTAACATACTAAAGGATACGACTAGTTCCATAAATAAGAGAAAAGGTTTAATCGGTAAACCATTGATTTCAACCGGTATATTTGGCTAGGGACATTGAGGTAAACTGCTAGTATCCTTATTATTTTGCTTGTTCCCATCTACAAATAGTAATTGAAAAAACCTGCCTTTGTGCGAAGGCAGGTTTGTAGATTGAAAGTTGTTGTGTGGTATTAACGGTTTATTTACGCTTGGCCTTGACCAATTGAAGCATCTGGAGTGTCAGTTGTATTTTCTTCTGAATCTCCTTCTCCTTCACCAGGTTGTTCTTCTTCCTCTTCTTCTGTACCTTGTTCAGGCTCAGTAGAAGTCTTATCGTCTATATCTTCATCATGTTGAATTTCTTCTTCTTGAAGAGAAGATAAAGGTTTTTCAAAGAAATCTAATGGATTTACAGGCGTCCCATCCTTACGAATTTCAAAGTGGGTGTGAATTCCTGCTTCACTGTTATAAAGTGAACGTCCAGCAGAAGCTAGCATTTCTCCTTGAGTAACAGTGGCTCCTTCTTCTACCTTAACATTTTCTAAGGCAGAGTACATAGATGTAATTCCATTTCCATGGTCAACTTCTACAACATATCCAAGCATAGGATCCTTAACAGATTTTGTAACTGTACCACTCAGAGATGCGACTACATCAAAGCTTTCCCCATTTTTGCTGACAATATCGATACCTGTGTTACCAGTGTACGTATTATTATAGAATACTAGGGCAGCTTCCTGTTCCTCGGCACTTGCATTATCATCGTAGAAGTGCTTTTGGATTTCAATAGAATTAGGGTCAACGACAGGCATAGAGAATTTCTCTACGGTTTGAGTTACTGGTACAGCTTCATCATCTTGATTGTATGCAGTTCCTTCAGATTCATTTGTTGTTCCTAGATCTGTTGGCTCTGCAATTTCTGTGCTATTTTGATACCATAACACGGCAGTCAAGATTAAGGCTGCACTTGCTAAATAGATTGCTGGGAATACCCAACGTTTTTTAAAGAATTGTTGACTTTTTGATTTCTGAGAATTAAATTTTTCTTCCTCTCTCATTTATCATCACCTCAGCAACCATTCTGAACAGAAACTTGTAAATCTATACATTCATACAAAAAAAATTACAGATTATTTTTCGACAAAGGTTTAGATATTATTCATAGAGTTAAAAAATTTATCCTCATTGATGGGAAATTCGGAAATTTTAAATAGTATATGCGGTATAGAATGGTTGTTTTTCATTGAAGAAGAAGTTTAATCATTCAAGTTACTAATGTAATAAAATATTATGCCCTATTGTCCTCTCATACCGTTACGGTAAGACTATGTTAATCATTCATGACAGGGTATTTGACCTTGAGTGGCTCGGCGCTGAAGCTGGAAATAGCCGTAACATTGCATAAACTAAACACCAGAAACTTTCTTAACAAATAAAAAAGTACCTCCTGATATAATCAGGAGGTTCTATTTCCTTTACCCAGTAATAATGTTATTCCAATATAAAATAGAATCATTAACGTTATAAGCTGCATAAGTATAACCATAATTTGTAACGAAAATAATTCATACAATACAGGTGTTAGTAAGAATCCAATTAAAAACCCTACTCTCATCGATAAAGATTGAATCCCGAAAAGTCTACCTCTAATGGCTGATTCACATTGTTGGATCATGTTCCGGTGACTCCATTGTTCAAAGGCATGTATGAATCCCAAGAGCCCTAGTACAAATAGGACAACCCATAGCTCTGTAAATAAAAATAGTGTATTAACGACAGGGATGAACAATAAAACAGAGCAGTAGTAAATCTTTTTTGGTTCTCCTTTTATTTTCTTCGATAAGAATGATCCTATAAAAGAACCTACTCCTAATGCAGTCCACATAAAACCGTGAATTGTTGAAGCATTTGTCATATAGGTTTGAGCAAATAGTGGTATCCCGTAATTATATCCTGAAACACCAATCGCCATTGTGCAAACTAATAAGGTTGGAAGGAAGATTGCACGCTGTTTTAGTATGCTTTGAAAGCCTTCCGCCATCCCAATCGGTAACTCTTTAGCCTCTATTTTTGATTCTTTCCAACTCATGAATAATAACACAAAGGCTGAAATGAAAAATGTTCCTGCGTCAAGAAGAAGAACAACCTTATACCCAGCAACCTCTGTTAATATTCCACCTATTGCAAACCCAATCATACTCGCTAGGGAAGTTAATCTAATAAAACGCATATTAATTTCCGAAGCTTGGTTATCACCATAAATATCTGGGATTGAGGCTTGTAAACAAACTGAAAAGGCTGTATAGAATACGCCTAATAACAAGATGGACACACAAGCAGTAAACGGGGTTGGGATTATGACAACTAGTACTAGTGATAAACCCGCAAATACATCGCTTATTATCATGACATGTCTTCGATGAAATCTGTCAGCTATATATCCAGCTACGAGGCTTGATAATAGGGCACCTATTTGCCTTAATAGAAAAAAGGCCATTAACCATAGCTCACTATTTGGAAACTGAAGTAATAGTGAGGTAAATGCTAATAGATTCATTCTTGAACCTAAATCTGATAATCCATTTATATACAAATATACATACTTTTTCATCTAGTCCTCCAGAATTACCTGGCGGCCTTAGAGTTTACGCCCCCTTATTAAGGGCGTACATTGATGATTAATTTTTCCATAATCGAATTCCTCCTTGGGAGTGAAAACTTTTTTTCAACAGAACAAAAGGCGCAAGCGCCCCGTTTAGCCTCAGGCTAGCAAATGTTCCTTGAAGAGAAAAAGGCGCTCTTTCCCTTTTACTCTTCAAGGGTTATTTGACCTCGAGTGGCTGGGCGCTGGAGCCGGATTACTACGCACATCACTCAGTTATCCACAAATAGTGAGTATTTATAATTTCCTAAGCAATAAAAAAGGGAGCGCTCTGCAATACCCCAAGTTTTGGTAGCAGTGCTACTCTCTTATTATATTGTGGATCCTATTGGTTTGCACCAATTAATTTATTTCGATGCTGCTACTGCTGCAATTTTTGGAATGTATGGATCTATTGCCGAGATGGCAATATCTTTATAGTAGTATTTCACAATATCTTGATATGTTTTTCCTTCCCGTGCCATTCCATTTGCTCCATATTGACTCATTCCTACCCCGTGTCCATATCCTCTTGTCGTTATGACGATTTGATTTCCCTTTCGTTCCCAGTCAAAATCTGAAGATGGGAGCTCTAGAGCTTCTCTTACTTGCCTTCCTGTAATCACCTTATCTCCAATTTTTATGGTACCGACACGCTTACCAGTCGTTCGAGCAGTGATTTTTCCAATCGTTCCACTTTCTCCAAGCCTAACTCCAAGCTTCTGTTCAAATTGGGCTACAGTAAAAGTAGTCGTTGTTAAATATTTTGGTGATTCTTTATCCCACGGGCTTTCTATACTTCTTAAATAAGGGAATTCATTTTGCCAATAGTCCTCAGAGTTCTCGGTAAAACCGTTACTCGTTGAAAAATATTGAGCGTCAATTGGTTCATTGTTATACGTAATGATCTCTCCACTTGTGCTATTTACTGCTTCTGTAATTTTCGCGAGATTGGCTTCAAAGTCATCTCCCCATACTGCCTTTAAATCCTCTAAATCCTTATAAACTTGGTGCCTGACCGTATCAGTTACCTTCGATCCTTTCGGTGTTCCAAGACTCTGTTCTAATAGAAGCTGTTGAACGATGTATGTTCGAGCTGTTAAAGCTTGAGCCTTTAATGCTTCCATCTCAAATTCAGCTGGCATTTCAGAAGCGACAACCCCTACTACATATTGTTCTAGTGGTATATTTTCAATGAGTTGCTCTTTTGTTCTATAGACAGCCACATCCAATTGTGACTCATTTTTAACTTCAGGTGTTGCTAATACGATAGGCTGTATGTCCTCCACTAGAGTACCATTTGTTTTTTCTGAAAAGGGAATTACCAACAACGTTGGTATAAGTAAGGTGACAATAAATAAAAGTGATCCTAGTACGATGAATGGTTTTAACGATTTCATAATTGTTCAGCCTCCATCTCTTTTGTTTAGCCAGTTGCTTATAGTTCATAATTATGGAGGTGTCCCACGTTATATGACTAAAATCTCTCATCTCTTGTAAAAAATAATAGAGTCTAAAAACTAGTAATACTTTATTAAAATAGAACAGGTCTACGGTCCTTTCGCATGGCGAAGATTTTAGGTCTTTTGTAATAATTTTGTAAGAATAAATTATTTGAATTTTTAATAAAATAGTCAAGGGAATGAGGAAAATGAACGTATCATGAGGTTGGAACAAAAGGCTCAGGGCCCCGTTTGGCCTAAGAGAGAAAATGTTCTATCATGAAAAAAAGGGTCGTTTTCCCTTTTATTCATGATAGAACATTTGATCAAGGAAAAAAGTGATTTTTCTTTTTCCCTCGAGTAGGATGAAATGACAAAGATCGTCGCCATTTCATCTTGGCTAGGTGCTGGAGCTGGATTTAGCAGTAACATATATAAACTAAACACCAGAAACTTATACTTTCTGGTGTATGAAATAATATTTTTACACATAAAAAAGTCCCAAGACTATGCTACGATTGAACTACTTAACCAAGTTAACTCAATCATTTACCAACCCGCCAAGGAGGCCATAGTCAATGAGACTACTTAAGAGTAAACAAGGATTAAGAAGAAGTCAATTCGCACAAGAAATTAGAGGAGCTAATTTAGAAAAAGTTTTGCTTGTACCCATAGATGTATCAAAGGTTTTACAAAAAGCGATGATTTTAAATTACTATGGAGAGGTACAGATAGCACCATTCTCCTTTATGGTAAATAAGACTGGGATGAACATTTTAATAAATAATATTGAAGCGGCTAAACTTGCTTGTCATGCAGAAAGAGTGTTTATCGGTATTGAAGCAACCGG
>NZ_JBHUEM010000015.1:0-62768 GCF_042680805.1 Bacillus salitolerans
TCGATTCCGGTCCTCGGCACCATTTAGCGCCCGTAGCTCAATTGGATAGAGCGTTTGACTACGGATCAAAAGGTTAGGGGTTCGACTCCTCTCGGGCGCGCCATCTTTATACTATTTATTTTCTTGGGGCCTTAGCTCAGCTGGGAGAGCGCCTGCCTTGCACGCAGGAGGTCAGCGGTTCGATCCCGCTAGGCTCCACTTTTCATTATTTATATTTTTTATTTAATGGCGGTGTAGCTCAGCTGGCTAGAGCGTACGGTTCATACCCGTGAGGTCGGGGGTTCGATCCCCTCCGCCGCTACCAAAAAATATTATGGAGGAATACCCAAGTCCGGCTGAAGGGATCGGTCTTGAAAACCGACAGGGGTGTAACAGCCCGCGGGGGTTCGAATCCCTCTTCCTCCGCCATAATTCTTTAATGGTAAATAAAAAATAGAATATCATATTATCGCGGGGTGGAGCAGTCTGGTAGCTCGTCGGGCTCATAACCCGAAGGTCGTAGGTTCAAATCCTGCCCCCGCAACCAAAGTGGTCCCGTGGTGTAGCGGTTAACATGCCTGCCTGTCACGCAGGAGATCGCGGGTTCGATTCCCGTCGGGACCGCCATCTAAATATTTTTTAGGGGCATAGTTTAACGGTAGAACGAGGGTCTCCAAAACCCTTGGTGTGGGTTCGATTCCTACTGCCCCTGCCAAGTGGCGGCATAGCCAAGTGGTAAGGCAGAGGTCTGCAAAACCTTTATCCCCAGTTCAAATCTGGGTGTCGCCTCCAATACCTTTTATTATGCGGGTGTAGTTTAATGGTAAAACCTCAGCCTTCCAAGCTGATGTCGTGAGTTCGATTCTCATCACCCGCTCCAATTGATGGGCCTATAGCTCAGCTGGTTAGAGCGCACGCCTGATAAGCGTGAGGTCGATGGTTCGAGTCCATTTAGGCCCACCATGTTTTATTGAATACAATCGGTATTACTGCAAATACTAAATAACACAAACAACTTTTTACGTATCAATATAAATAATATTAATCCACCATAGCTCAGCGGTAGAGCATTCGGCTGTTAACCGAAGGGTCGTAGGTTCGAATCCTACTGGTGGAGCCAATTTATACCTATATATTCGTAGAAGTTTACTTAAGTGAAGTTGTGTGATATTATTATAAATGATAACTGTTCAGAATTGGAGAGAATCGCGCAGTTTTTCTGTGAGGAAAGTCCGTACTCGCACAAGCTGAGATGCTTGTAGTGATCGTGTCTAGCGAAACAGTAAGCTAGAGCAACCTATTAATAGTTGACGGCAAGGAAAATACCTAAGTTCAAGTGAATATGGTATGAATACTTTGAAAGTGCCACAGTGACGTAGCCTTATTGGAAACAATAAGGGTGGAACGAGGTAAACCCCACGAGCGAGAAACCTAAATTTTGGTAAGGGAAGTGCCTGAAGGTAAATGAACTAAAGGGTACCATAGTTAATCAGCTATGAGATAGATGATTCTCCTTTCAGTGCGAGAATAATAAGTATTCGTTACTAGCACTTTAAGAACAGAATACGGCTTACGAAGATTCTGAACAAAATAAATTAAGTAAATATAATTATTGGGCTATAGCCAAGCGGTAAGGCAACGGACTTTGACTCCGTCATGCGTTGGTTCGAATCCAGCTAGCCCAGCTAAACGCTAAAAAGGGTGGTGTAATACACTACCCTTTTTAATTTTTCGAATATATTTTATAAAAGTTTATTTCTACGAAGTTTGGTGCTATGCTAAATTCTGACAAGGGGGGGAGATTCTTGAGAACTGGTAACAATACAAATGATGTCTTACAATTATTTGGGAAATCATTAATTGAACAAGGAAAGTCAGTGGGGACTTTTAAAACTTATTCAAAAGTAGTCGAACATTTTTTAAATTACTTAATTGTTAATAAAATAATTAATAACATTGATGATATAGATGCGAAAGGTGTACATGAGTATGTTGAATCATTAAAACAAGAAAATAAAAGTTCAAGCACTATAGAAAAGCATATAGCTGCCATTAATATTTTCTTATGTTATATAGAAAAACCCCATATTAGAACTTACCTTCCTCGTAAACAGAAAGAAAATACTAAACTTCGTCCTCAATCTTTAACAAAAGAAGAAGAAATACAACTATTACATGAAATAGAGTTAGATGGTAATATCAGAAATATTGCTATTGTTTATTTATTGCTACACACGGGCATAAGAGTTTCTGAGTTGTGTAATTTAAATAAAACAGATATTAAGATTGGATCTTCTGATGAGGGACAAATTGTTGTAAGGGATGAAGGAAGTTTGCATAATAGTAGGATGATTCCACTTTCAACATTTGCATTAAAACACCTACTACGATATCTAGACAGCTTAGACACAGATTCTAATGCATTATTTATTTCGAGCTTTAATCAGCGTATAACAACTAGAGCTGTTCAATATATGTTAAAAAAGTATAATGTACATCCTCATTTGTTAAGGCACACTTTTTGTTATCGATTAGTTGATCATGGCGTTGATTTAAATACCGTTTCAAAGCTAGCGGGACATAAAGATATAAATATTACAAAACGCTACGTAAAGAAAGATGCAGAGCATAATATGACTATTGCCATTAAAAGGACATTTGCATAACTAAAAAAAGGCACTCACAGTTGAGTGCCTTTAAAACTTTATATTATTGATTTTTCTTTCTTTTTTTGTTGTTTTGCCTTTGTTCTGCTGTTAAAGGTTCATTTTGAAATTCCTCATTATAACCTGCACCCATTCCCTGTGCGCTTGCTGCATTCATTCCAGGTATAATATGATTTGCCTTACGTTTACCCATTTATATCACCTCCACACTTTTAGGATGAGTAAAGTTGGGAGAAAATATGTTGGCATAGAAATTTCGACAAGTGACTGTCACTAAATAAGAATTTCTTATTGCAAACAATAACTTTCTTGTTATTTACTTATGTATATACTTGTATTAAGATAGGGACGTAGGATATTTAATGGTACATTCTAAATTAATGGTATGGACCTATTCACTACATTCTAAAACTGAAAAACTAAAGGGGGAGTACACGTGGCAACTAACGATGTATTCAAAGCTCGTTCATCCTTTGAAGTGGATGGAAAAAAGTATAATTATTATCAACTTAAAGCCCTTGAAGAAGCAGGGGTAGGCAATGTATCCCGCTTACCTTATTCAATCAAGGTTTTACTTGAATCTGTATTACGTCAATACGACGGACGTGTAATTTCGAAGGAGCACGTTGAAAACTTAGCTAAATGGGGAACTGATGAAGTACAAGATATTGATGTTCCATTCAAGCCATCTCGTGTAATTCTTCAAGACTTTACAGGAGTACCAGCAGTTGTTGATTTAGCATCTTTACGTAAAGCAATGGCAGACATGGGTGGAGATCCACAAAAAATTAATCCTGAGAAGCCAGTAGATCTAGTTATAGATCACTCTGTACAAGTAGATAGAGCAGGTACACCGGATGCACTAGCTTTTAATATGGATCTTGAATTTGAACGTAACGCTGAGCGTTATAAATTCTTAAGCTGGGCTAAGAAAGCATTTGATAACTATCGTGCTGTTCCGCCTGCAACAGGAATTGTGCACCAAGTTAACCTAGAATACTTAGCTAACGTTGTTCATGCTGTTGAAGGTGAAAACGGCGAATTTGAAGCATTTCCAGATACCTTAGTAGGAACTGACTCACATACAACAATGATTAACGGTATTGGTGTACTTGGATGGGGTGTAGGTGGTATTGAGGCTGAGGCAGGAATGCTTGGTCAACCATCATATTTCCCAGTTCCAGAAGTGATTGGGGTTAAGTTAACAGGAGAACTTCCAAATGGTACAACTGCTACAGATTTAGCATTAAAAGTTACTCAAGTGCTTCGTGCTAAAGGTGTAGTAAACAAGTTTGTTGAATTCTTCGGACCTGGTATGGCAGCATTACCTTTAGCTGACCGTGCAACGATTGCAAACATGGCACCAGAGTATGGAGCTACATGTGGATTCTTCCCAGTTGACGAAGAGGCGTTAGATTACATGCGTTTAACTGGTCGTGATGAACAATTAATTAAGATTGTTGAAGCATATTCAAAAGCGAACGGCTTATTCTATACCCGTGATGCTCAAGATCCAATCTTCACAGATGTGGTTGAAATTGATCTTTCTCAAATTGAAGCGAATCTGTCTGGTCCTAAGCGTCCTCAAGACTTAATTCCGCTTTCTCAAATGAAAGAATCATTCACAAAGGCTCTAGCAGCTCCAGCTGGTAACCAAGGATTTGGCTTACAACCAATTGACATTAATAAAGAAATTACTGTTAAGTTTAACAGTGGTGAAGAAACAAAAATGAAAACAGGTGCAGTAGCAATCGCAGCCATCACTAGCTGTACAAATACTTCAAACCCTTATGTATTAATTGCATCTGGTTTAGTTGCAAAGAAAGCGGTTGAAAAAGGATTAACGGTACCTAAATATGTAAAGACCTCTTTAGCACCAGGGTCAAAGGTTGTTACTGGATACCTAGAAAATTCAGGTCTACTTCCTTACCTAGAGCAATTAGGATTCAATACAGTAGGATATGGATGTACAACTTGTATCGGAAACTCAGGGCCATTAGCGGATGAGATTGAAAAGGCAGTTGCTGAGAACGATTTATTAGTTACGTCTGTACTTTCAGGTAACCGTAATTTTGAAGGGCGTATTCACCCACTAGTTAAAGGAAACTACCTTGCATCTCCACCTTTAGTTGTTGCTTATGCTTTAGCTGGGACAGTGGATATTGATTTACAAAACGATGTAATTGGTAAGGACAAAGATGGAAACGATGTATTCTTTAGTGATATTTGGCCAACAACAGCTGAAATTAATGAACTTGTTAAGAGCACTGTTACACCTGAATTATTCCGTAAAGAATATGACCGTGTATTTGATGATAATGAGCGTTGGAACCAAATTGAAACAACTGATGATGCATTATATCAATGGGATGAGGATTCAACATACATCCAAAACCCACCGTTCTTCGAAGGCTTATCACCAGAACCAGGTGAGGTTAAGCCATTAGAAGGACTAAGAGTAGTTGGTAAGTTTGGTGACTCTGTTACAACTGATCATATTTCACCTGCTGGTTCAATCGGAAAAGATACACCTGCTGGACGTTACCTACAAGAGAATGGTGTGAGTCCACGTGACTTTAACTCTTATGGCTCTCGTCGTGGTAATGACCGCGTTATGACAAGGGGTACATTTGCAAACATCCGTATTAAGAACCAAATTGCACCAGGTACTGAAGGTGGATTCACTACTTACTGGCCAACTGGTGAAATTATGTCCATTTATGATGCATGTATGAAGTATAAGCAAGATGGAGTAGGTTTAGTCGTTCTTGCTGGTAATGACTATGGAATGGGATCTTCTCGTGACTGGGCTGCTAAGGGAACCAATCTTTTGGGAATTAAAACGGTTATTGCAGAAAGCTTCGAGCGTATCCACCGTAGTAACCTTGTATTAATGGGTGTTCTTCCTCTTCAATTCAAACAAGGAGAAAACGCAGAAGTACTTGGACTTACTGGTAAAGAAACAATTGAAGTTCAAATCGATGAGAATGTTAAACCACGTGATCTAGTGAGAGTAACTGCTACGGATGAAGCTGGTAATAAGAAAGAATTTGATGTTCTAGTACGCTTTGATAGTGAAGTAGAAGTTGACTACTACCGTCATGGTGGAATCCTTCAAATGGTATTACGTGATAAATTAAAAGAAAACTAAAATGTAAAGAACCACTTCAATAGTGGTTCTTTTTTCGTTACAAAACCGTGAATTTGATCAGAATAAGTACCAAACATGATAGAATATCTAGGAAGAGAAATCATATTCCTCCTAAATATACTATATAGTAAAGTAGGACAACTACTATACTCGAGTGCAATTCTGAAAGGATGTTTATCATGAAACGGATTATAGCCATTGGAATCTTATTAGGTTTAATTGGATATACGTTATATACCCAACTACTAGCAAAGGAAGAAGAGAAAGTAATCATTCCTGCAAATGCAGGACATTATGGAGAAATTATAAAGAATCAAGGTTTTGTAGGGAATTCATCATTTGATTTTACATTATCAACACTTGAGGGTAAAAAAGTCCAACTTTCTGATTATAAAGGGAAAAAGGTCATTTTAAATTTTTGGGCAACCTGGTGTCCACCTTGTAAAGATGAAATGCCACATATGCAAGAGTTTTATGATGAATATAGTGAAGAGGTTGAAATATTAGCTGTTAATCTTCGTGACCGTGAACGCTCGGATGAAGCTATACAACAATTTATTGAAGCCAATCACATTAATTTTCCAATACTCCTTGATGAAAAAGGAAAAGTAACGAGTGCGTATAAAGTTCTCACCATTCCAACTTCATTTTTCATAGACACACAAGGAACGATCCAATATCATTTTATCGGACCTATGTCAGTTAATGATATGAAGAGATTAACTAAAAGCATGAATTAATTAAAGGCCCAAATAGGTGGTGACCCCACAAAGTTAGAGTTTTTATTATGCAGCTAATTGGCTGGTTTGAGTTCGGTATTGTATTGGACTTAAACCAGCCAGTTTTACTTTAATGCGTTCATTGTTGTAGTAATCCATGTATACCTCAATTTTTCTTTTTAGCTCTTCATAAGGTACTAAGTCTTCTCCGTAGTACATCTCTTGCTTAAGAATCCCAAAGAAGTTTTCCATTGCCGCATTATCCGCACAGGTTGCTTTTCTAGACATGCTTTGAAAGATTTTATTTCTTTTTAATGTTTTTACCCACGTATTATGTTGATAATGCCAACCTTGATCCGAGTGTACAGTGGAACGGTATTTTGCTTCATCTTTAATGATTTCCAGTGCCTTATTTAATGGTTCTAAAACGAAGTCTAATGTTGGTCTGTTAGATATACCAAAAGAGATAATTTCGCCGTTGTATAAATCCATAATGGGACTTAAATATAGCTTTTGGTCATCAGTACATTTAAATTCGGTCACATCTGTTACTAGTTTTTGAAGACGAATAGATGTATTGAATCTACGATTCAAGCTGTTTTTGGCTACTTTACCAACAGTACCTTTATATGATTTATAACGAGATTTCCTTGTGAATTTTTCACATTTTAAACTTAATACGCTCATTATTCGTTGAACCTTTTTATGGTTAATCACATACCCTTGTCCTCTTAACTCTAAATAAATGCGACGATACCCGTATTTACCCTCGTGCTTTTGAAATGGTTTGGTAATCTTTTCCTTCCATTCTTTATCTGGATCGTCTTTTTTCAATTGCTTCACTTGGTAGTGATAAGTTGCCCCTGGAATACCAACTACTACTAAAACATCTTTTAATTTGAATCCTTCTTCTTTGAGTTCGAATGCCAACGCTGCTTGTGCTTTTCTAGGAAGGCATTCGGATTCTCTTGAAAAGCGTTTAACTTTTTTAAATATGAATTCTCTAAACGTAAAAGTTCATTTTCACGTTCTAATAGTTCTTCACGAGATAATTCTTGTTCTTGTTTTAGTGATTTTACTTTATGATTTTTAGACATAGAAGGCCGCCCTTTCACTTTTTCTTGCAGGCCCTCTATACCTTTCTCTAAGAAGGTTTTATACCAATTCGAAATTAATGGAGGATTGTTCATCTTAAAAACAATCGCAGTATCTTGGTAGGAAGCACCTGTCTGTTTCATAAAGTTTAATACATCTAACTTAAATTTGACAGAGTAAACTTGTTTAGAATGCTTCCTACAAAGTCCGTCTTCCCCAAATTCTTTATAAGAACGAACCCATCTCTTAATTTGAGATTCACTAGGAATACCATATTTATTAGCCAATGATTTATATCCTAGAGTACCTCCTAGATATTCCATTACGATTTTTAATTTAAATTTACTACCGTACTTTGCCATACAAAAACACCCCAGATGTTAGATTTGCAACTCTAACTTTTGGGGTGCAGTACCATAAGGGTCTTTTTTCGGTTATGAAACTTAATTTTTACAATATTCTCCTATGTTTGATTTAAAGGTCGCTTAAATATGTTAAGTACAAATATATATAAAGATTGTATTTTTATATGACTTTAAATTTTCAAAAAAATGTCATAATTCTATTAGATAATGGGCAAAATGGTCAATATCATAAGAAAGAAGGGGTGGTGTTATATATGAGGAAAATGAGGAAAAGGACATTTCAGGAGTTAGTATTAGAAAATAAACAACAGCTCATGAATGACAGAGAAGCTTTAGAAAGAATAGAGGATCGTATTGAACAAAAGAGATTAAATAAAGCTGAATAGCAAAAAGGGAAGCGGTTAAACATACCAGCTTCCTTTTTTACATATTAAATCACAATGAAGCTAACATTACATCTAAGGGGGGAATGTTATGAGTAAAAGTAAACCGAAGCGTAATTCTGAGCATTTTGTACCGAACCACTTAGGTACGCAGCCACGTGGATTTGGTGGAAATAAAGGGAAAAAGTATCAGGATAAGTCCGGAGAGCACGCACAAGTAATACAAACTAAAGGAGAGTAATAAAAATTTCTAAGTGAAGGTACAGATAATCCTTCACTTAGAAATAAAAGGGTTACATAACTTCCTTTAGAAAAAGCAACACTAATTTTTGATATTACAGCAAGGGGGTAAAATGATGGCTTATACACGTCCAAATCCAGACGACCGCAGTGATAATGTAGAAAAGCTTCAAGAAATGGTTCATAATACGATTGAAAACATGGAGGAAGCCGAAGCTGCCATGGCATTCTCGAATGAGCAGGACCGTGCGGCTATTGAAGCTAAAAATGAACGAAGAAGAGAAAGTATAGATGCATTCCGAAATGAAATTAAGGACGAGGCTAGAAATAATCAAGGACATTAAAGCAAAAGACCAGGCAAAAAATGCTTGGTCTTTTTCAATAAGAGATTTCAATGATATGATAAGTATGGTGATAAGAATGAATAATGAATATGTGTTTCATAAGGATGAGATTGAGAAGAAGATATATGAATGGAAGCATGATTTGAATACTATTGGCATTGTACAAAATGAAGGGGACATTATTGTTACGCTAAGATCAATTGAGGGAAAAAGTTCCCTACATGAAGCTACCTTATTTTATATGCTTGCAAGGTCAAGATCAACACGATTACATAAGATGGATGATTTATCAGAATCTTGGTTAGAAAAAGCAAAAAGTCTAGATCCAAATAATAATGAAGTAAAAGAGTTCTATTTGTGTAATGTACTAAAATCCGTCAGGGAAATTACTACAATATTACAGTTTCCAACTATTCGTGAAACAGATAATCGAACTGCAAAGAAAAAACTAGCAGAAGAGTATATTGGAATATGTCGTACATTTTTAGATGCGTTTTTTGATGAACATGAAAAAATGCAGCGAATTCTACAACAACATTCTAATGAGGATCCAACTCATCAAAAACTGAAAAAGTGGTTAGAAACTTTACAAGAAATAGATGCGCTTGTCATAAATTTACTTAAGGCAACGGAAGAATATCATAGTTCCCTAACTGGGGTGTTCTATACTTCCATCCATTTGGAAGAGATGATGACTGCGATAGAGAAAATTAATCTTTTAAATAAAACATTTCAATTTACTGACGATTCTTTTCTAACTACGGAAAGTAGTAGCCTACAAGAGCTTGATCAAATGATTGGTATGCAATCTGTGAAGAATCGGGTGAAGAAACACTATCACTATTTACAATATGAAAAGCAGCGGAAAAAATTGGGATTTACGATGAAGGACGAAGTAAGCTTGAATATGATTATAACCGGGAATCCAGGTACAGGAAAGACGACATTAGCTCGGTTACTGGCTAAAATTTATTATGAGTTGAACATACTTCCAAAATCAGAGGTTGTTGAAGTAGATCGTTCACAGTTAGTGGGAGCATATGTTGGTCAAACCGAAGAGAATGTAAAGAATGTCATAAAAAAAGCGCTAGGTGGAGTCTTATTTATTGATGAAGCATACAGCTTAAAGAGAGAAGGACAAACAGGGAATGATTACGGACAAGTTGCAGTTGATACTCTAGTTACAGCTATGACAAGCGGCGAATTTGCAGGGAAATTTGCTGTAATCTTAGCTGGCTACCCTGAAGAAATGAGACAATTTCTTACTTCAAATCCAGGCTTACGAAGCCGTTTCCCCGAGAGTAATTATATCCAGCTGCTCGATTATTCAAACGATGAACTTATTGAAATTGCAAAGAGGGTTGCATTAGATAATGATTATAGTTTTACAGAAGAAGCGTTAACAGAGCTAGTCTACAGGATTGAAAAACAACGAGTTGATGAAACCTTTGGAAATGCAAGAACTGTAAAGAGTATTGTGATGGATGTGATATTTCAAAAGGGGGCTTCAACAGAGTTAAATGATAGCAATCCTCTTGAATTTACAATCCTTGAGAAGGATGATATTACTGATTTAAACGATCATGAACCTCAAATATCACCCGAAAAGCAGTTAAGTGAATTAATAGGATTGGAACATGTAAAAAAAGAAATCAAAAAAATCCATCATTTTGTACAGATTCAACAATTAAGAAAGGAAAAGGGATTGACTGCAGTCCCAATTCAGCTACATGCTATTTTCACAGGGAATCCAGGTACAGGTAAGACAACAATAGCCTCTATATATGCTGGTATTTTAAGGGAGTGTGGGCTTTTAAAAAGAGGCCACCTAATCGTGACGAGTCGAGCTGATTTAGTCGCCGGCTTTGTTGGTCAAACAGCCATAAAAACGAGAAAGAAGATTAGGGAGGCATTAGGAGGAGTGCTTTTCATTGACGAAGCATACTCTCTTGTAACAGGGGGACCCTCTGATTTTGGGAAAGAGTGCATTGACACGATTGTAGAACAAATGACAAGACATCATGAAAATCTTGTCATTGTAATGGCAGGGTATTCTAATGAGATGATCGAACTTATGAGGAGTAATCCAGGATTAAAATCAAGATTTAAGAAGTTTTTTCACTTTCCTGATTATACACCAAGTGATATAGTAGACATCATCCATTTTCGTGTGAAAGAGTATGATTATAAACTTACAGATGAGGCAATTTTTTACTTAAATGAATATGTCGCAGCGAACAATATTGAGGGCAATGGAAGATTCGCTGTTAACTTCACTGAAGAACTCTTACAAGTTCAGGCTGAACGAATAATGGAGCAAATAGAGGTTGATGAAAGTGAATTTTCACGAATAATAGAGGAAGACATAAAAAAGGCATTGTTGGCCTTTCGCTAAGGAGTTAAGAACATGATTATTTCTACAAAAGAAATTGAAGTAAGGTATGCAGAAACAGACCAGATGGGTGTTGTGTATCATGCAAATTATTTAGTTTGGATGGAAGTTGGAAGAACACAGTTAATAAAAGACTTAGGATTTAGCTATGCTTCACTCGAGTCAGAAGGATACATTTCCCCTGTTATTGATCTACAAATAGCTTATAAAAAACCACTTCGTTATGGAGAAACAGCAACGATAAAAACGTGGATAGGCTATTATGATGGCTTTCGATCTGTATATGAGTATGAAGTGTTTACCCCTAATGGAGATTTAGCTATCACAGCTAGCTCGACACATGTTTGTGTGAAAAAGGAAAGCTTTAAGCCCATTTCTTTTCGTAAATTATTTCCAGATTGGCATGAAAAATACTTACACGCAGCTAAGAAGGAAGACTAATCTAATGGCATTTGGAATAAATCGTAAAGAATTAAATGACTGGAAATTAGCAGTTAAAAAAGGGGATCAAGTAGTCTTTATTACACATTTTTGGATCCATCCAAAGTATCCATCTATTAAAACAGTAACAAAAGCGGGTTCTTCCAATTTGAATGTACTAATTAAGTGGGGAAATAGACATGGTTTAAAAAAGGAATGGATCCATCATCGAGAGGGGTATCCGCATTTTGACTTAATAGGTGATAAACAAGTAGAGATCTTGGAGAAAGAAGGTATTCTGGATCAAATTGATCGATTTAGGCTAAAGTAGCCGCATTCAAACGCGGCTACTCTTTAATGTAGTTAAATTCTGGTTCCTTATAGGTTTCATTAAATAACACATGTAGACTATGTCCGTCAAAATACCATAGATCTTTTTGTTCAACAAAGAAATGGACGTCTTTAGAATATGCAGACATTCCTATTTCATCTGGGAGATCCTTTGAAACGCCTAAAGAGAACCCAGATTGAACTGTTCCACAGCCACCATAACGGACGAAAAAACGAATGGAATCCCCTTTATCTAAATTTAATTCATCTCTATACCAATTAGCTGCCTGTTCATCTATCAATAATTTCATGATTTTTCTCCTTTCAAAGAAAAAGATACTTTTATTATAGAGAAAATATGCGGATGTCACAATGAACAGGGCTTAGGAGTGAATTGTTGTAAACATAATCTTCATAAAATCAATAATTTTTTTATTGTTATATAGGAGAAAATCAACTAACCATTAAGTTGATTGGAAGTAGGTCGAATAGATTCAGCAATCATTCGATGTTGTTTCAAATATTCCTAAACACCTGTACAATCTGAATTTATGTAAAGACAAAACAGAGATAAGCGGATGGAGGAAGTAACCTTAAATATTGAAGAGGATATCATGATTAAGTAGCGAATTCAACGATGGTACATTCATCGTGTTTTTTTTTTTGAATTATTTGAAGGGGATAAAAATTTTACAGCGTCAAAATAAATGATATGGCTAAAAAGGGGGGAGTACATGAGTACCGATGAACAGTTAGTAAAGAAAATCTTGACCGGTCAAACTGAATGTTTCAGGGAAATTGTCTCCCGATATGAAAAAAAAGTATGGGCTATTGCTTACAAAGTATCCAAAAGTGAAAAAGATGCTGAAGATATAGCACAGGATGTTTTTTTACAAGTATACAAATCGATTCATGTATTTCGTGAAGAATCAAGCTTCTCAACGTGGATTTATCGGATTGCTATGAATAAGGCATTAGATTGGAAAAGACGATACGAAAGAAAAGCAGCATATGATGTTAATGGTGAGTTTGGACATACAGCCGATAAAATTCAATTATTGCCTGAACAAAAGCTACTAAAACAACTAGAACAAGAAGAGTTACTTTCTATCATGAATAAACTACCAGATAAATATTGTCATGTGATTAAGCTGTATTATTTCAATGAGTATAGTTATCAGGAAATCTCAAATGAATTAGGTATTGCTGTCAAAACTGTTGAAACAAGACTCTATCGGGCAAAAGGGTTAATGAGGAAATATTTCGGAAAGGAGGAAGAATTAAGATGAAGCATGTAACGATAGATCAATTTATTTCTCTTCAGCTTGAGGAGCTAGAGTGTGAAGATAAGAAAAGGGTAGTAGAGCATTTAGTAATTTGTCATTCATGTTCAATTGCCTATTCAGAATTT
The DNA here is from genome assembly GCF_042680805.1 of Bacillus salitolerans. Lineage (NCBI taxonomy): Bacteria > Bacillati > Bacillota > Bacilli > Caryophanales > Bacillaceae > Bacillus > Bacillus salitolerans. Next base: position 13,496 of record NZ_JBHUEM010000015.1, read on the forward strand.
TTGGAGCTACAAGCAGTCTGGAATGACCCTTCTTCCTTTGAACCCCCAAATAATCTTGTAGATAGGGTTATGGACAGCTTAGATGAAGGACCATCTGTACCAAAAAAATGGGTCTCTACCGGAAAGAATAAATCAACACAAACTTGGATTCATTTTATGGTTTCAGCTGCTGCAACTATAATTGTTGCCAATATGGGATTATTTCAAGAGATTCAACATGTTTCATATCAATTTATAGGAGGCATTGTGGATGCAACTGTAAGAATCGAAACATTGACTACAAGTGGTTCGAAGTTTTTGGAAATGATTGAGTTAGATAGTATCATTCAACAGATTTATGAGGAGTGAAAATAGAATGAATAAATCAAAAGGACTAACGTTTATTTTATCTTTATTACCGGGATTAGGTCATTTTTACTTAGGTCTGATGAACCGAGGTTTGCAATTTATGATTATATTTTTCGGAGCTATATCTTTTGCCGATGTAATGATATTTTTTGGTTTTGCAATTCCGATTATTTGGTTTTATAGTCTGTTCGATGCTCTGCAACAACATAAGCAAATGGAAGAAACGAAAGAACTTTTGGATTCCCCAATTATTCAATGGGGAGTTATTCAAGACAAGAAACTATTATTTGGATGGGGGTTTATTATCTTAGGAACCGTCTACTTATTAGAGAAAGTAACAAGATATTACTTTGATTGGCAAATCTACGAGATTTCCAAAAATGTCCTAATTGGAGCCATCCTTGTTATTATTGGTATTCGTTTAGTAACCGGTAAAAATATTATTCCTACATCAAAACCAACAGAGACACATGAACCAGAAGGTAAGGTGGAGAACGAATGAGGCATTGGAAAGTTGGAACATTAACCGCAGGTTTGTTACTCATTTTCTTAGGAATCATATGGCTGATAAATAATTTCTGGGCGATGCCAATAGGTTGGCTTATCTCAAACGGTTGGCCGATTTTATTAGTAATTCTCGGCTTAGAAGTATTACTACATCAATTCATAAAAAAAGAAGAGCCATTAAAGTTTGATGGGATTAGTTTGTTTATCGTCATAATGCTTGGTTTTGTTAGTATGATGATCTATGGATTCCAATCAAGTGGGATCTTTCCTGCAATCTCATCTGTAGTAAATGGACAAATTTATACTGAAGAGTTTGAATTATCCGCTGATACGAACTCAATTGAGGAAATTATCATAGACATTCCAAACGCTGATGTATCTATAATAGGGGATCAAGGAAATAGCTTCCTTATTGATGGAGTATTAAATATCACTACGGAAAGTGAAAAACAAGCAAATAATTATTTTAACAATAGTATAAAAATAAATACAGTAGGAAATAAACTGATTTTTCAAATTGAGCATCCACAAAATCAAAAAATCTTTGGGTGGCAAAAGTTTGAAGGAAACTTCTACATTACCGTTCCTGAGGATAAATTTGTAAATGTGAAAGTAATTAATGGTGAAATTGAAGCTGAAAATCTTCTAATGGGCTCAAAAATTGAAATGGTTAATGGTAATCTTTCTGTTAAAAAAATGGCTCAATCTACAATTCTTGAAAATACAAATGGGAATGTAGAGGTCGAAAACTGGGATGGTAAATTGATTGCCACATCAACAAACGGAAATATAGAAGTGAAAACAATTAATCCAGTTTCTAATACAGCCGAACTCAAAACAGTGAATGGTTCGATTTCCATGCAGTTACCAGTAGACAGTGACTCTACTATTAAGGCAGAAACAAACAATGGGACAGTAAAAGACACAGTTAACTGGATAAGAAAAAATGAGAAGGAAGATTTTGATTATAAAAAAGAAGGTACACTTATTTTAGGAAAAGGGACTTTCAATGTACAGCTATCAAGTGTAAATGGAGATGTTAAGGTAGATGTAAAGTAGAAAAATGGCTCAAGCCTAATTGGCTTGAGCCATTTGGTTCTCAGGGAATAATTGATGCATATGGTCATCAATTTCGGCTAACCATTTAGTCGAGTTTGGTAATCCATAGTTTGATGCATTCTTTAAAGGTACAATTTTGTACCCATTTTTAGATACATAGGTTGGTAGAAAAGTTGGTTCTTTCACTTCAATAGTTTGTGAACCATTTTTTATTTCTTTTTGAATGGTAAGTGTAAGGATTCCTCCAATTTCACGATAGATTGACTTCTGACCGGATAAGAAATTACCTAAAGAATAAACAACAAATCCTTTATTCCCATTCTCGGCTTCAATCCATTCCATGGGTTGGAGGACATGAGGATGGTGACCTAAAATAATATTTGCTCCCATGTTGACGGCATGAGCTGCGATCTCTTTTTGGTCATCACTTGGCATCCGTTGATATTCGTTTCCGAAGTGTAAACTTACAACAACAACATCACTTATTTTTTTTGCTGCTTTTATATCATTTGTCATCTTATCGTAATCTATTAAGTTTACAATATATGGTTTATTTTTTGGAATAGGAATCCCGTTTGTTCCATACGTATAGGCCAAGAAAGAAAAAGTGATACCTTTACGGGTTATCGTTCGAATCACCTGACTGTCCGAAATAGTGCGGTAACCACCTGTATACAACAGTCCGATTTGGTCAAAGTAAGATGTAGCATTTAATAATGCCTGCTCACCGCGATCTAATGTATGGTTATTGGCGATTGAAACAATATCAATCCCTACATCTTTTAATGTATCTGCTACATTATAAGGACTATTAAAGCGAGGGTATGTTGATAATCCTATCGTTTCACCTCCAATCATCGTTTCTTGATTTGCAAAAGTAATATCGGCATCTTCTAAATGGGATTTCACCTCAGAAAACATGGGGGAAAAGTCATAGCCATCAGTAGTTTGGGCAGAATTATAAAGGGTCCCATGAATTAATATATCCCCAACTGCTTTTAAAGTCACACTACTCCTAAAATTTTTAGTAGAAATGTCACTTTGTTTCATAGAATGCTTATTAAAGGAAAATGTGGTATCTGCAATTGGCTCTTTATTTAGTAACATAAAGTAAACTAAAATTGATGAGATTAATACTAAATGAACAATTAAAGAGATACCTAAAAGTAAATAGTTATTTTTCACAATGAAACTCCTTTTCTCCACAATCTACTATCTACTATAATACAATTCTAGACAGAATGTCCTAAATTTTTGTGTATTTTACATAATATGTAAGATGCGGAGTGGAGTTAATATACATTTATATTGTAAATAAATTATGAATCCGTATCTAATTGATCGTTCCAGATTAGTAATTCATCAAACGTCCTAATTTTCTTAAATGATTCTGGTGCTCCTAGCTCTTCAAATAACTCTAATGAAAATTCTTCGTTGTGGCTCTCTCCTGAAACCTCTACCTCATAAACAAAGTTTCTTTGCTGATGTCGATTTTCCATTTTACCCCTACTTTCACATAAAAGTAAATTTAGTGTATGTAATTGATTAAGAAATCATCCCATTTAAAGAAAAAAACACTCTTTGTTATGAGTGTTTTTTCCGAAATAGATTCGCTTTTGGTTCTGTCTTGTTGATTATGCGTTTAATATTAGCTCGATGTCTGTAAAAAACAAAAGCAACAAGTAATGATGTCACGATAATAAGTGGGATATCTTGGGTGAATACACTATACGTAACGGTAAACAAACCAGTAAGCATAGATGATAAGGAGACAAATTTAGTAATGAATAAACATGATAAAAAGATAACGATCATGAGAAGGAATAAGATCGGGCTATAAAGTAGTAACACACCACCAGATGTTGCAACTGCTTTTCCACCCTTGAATTTTGCAAAAATAGGATACATATGACCGATTACTGCAAAGGTACCGATTAATAATGGATGAATGTCTTCAACTCCAAATAGGTAAGGTAAACTAGCAGCAAGGGTTCCCTTTAAAATATCTGAGATTGTAACGATAAAGCCAGCTTTTTTTCCTAATGTACGAAAGGTGTTCGTTCCTCCAAGATTTCCACTTCCATGCTCCCGGATATCAATACCATAACCAATCTTTCCCACAAGGAGTGCTGAGGGAACGGACCCCAGTATGTAAGCTAATATAATAATGATGACTTCAAGCATATCCATGTCTCCTTTTATATAACGATGGTCAATTTAGTAGCAGGTCCTAGAAACTACTCTTATTGTACCATTACTTTTCTTTTACGAACAGAAAATCTTGCAATCGGACAAAATTTGTTAATTGACTAAATTCTCTTTTATTTTAGCTGAGAATTCAGTAGGATAAAAGAGGGGAGGAAGAAATATGTCAAGATTAGCAAAAAATCCACGAAAAAAACATGCACTACCTATGATTGTACTTGGGCTTATTATTTCTTTAATCTTAATATCTAGTAGTCTCTTCTTTTTATTATATCCTTTTCCTTCTAACGAGAAAATAGAGTTTTTTCATACGGCTCATCCTATTATATTTAATGGACAAATAGCTGGAGAGGCGTTGGTTACGGACGAACAAATTTATTTACCGCTAGATTTTATTCAAAAGGAAATTGATCCTGAGGTGACTTTCGATGAAAAGTCTGACTCTATTATTATTACAACGAGAAATAAAGTGATCCAAATGCCTTCTGAGTCTCTAACACTTTTTGTAAACGAGGAACCTGTAGAAGTTGATTTTCCAGCCTTGAAATCAGAGGATGATACTCCTTATGTTTCATTTCAAGCTATTGAACTTTACTATCCATTCCAAGTTTCACTACTTGATGGAGACCGGGCAATATTAGTCAGGCAAGATGGTGAGACCATTCTAACTGGAAAAATTCTCAGTGAAAAACGAGAAGCCGAATTAAGAATTAGAACTAAACCGACACTTACAAGCTCATATGTGAGAGATCTTGTTGCTGAAGAGATTGTAGATATTGAAGCAGAAGAAGAAGGTTATTACTTTGTAAGGGCAAATGATGGTGTAGCGGGATATGTTAAGAAAAATGTAGTTTCTTTATTAGATCCACAAACGGTCATCATTAATCTTGACGAACCTAAAAGATTCTCACCACCGATTTCTTGGCCCATTAATCTAACATGGGAGGCAGTATATTCCAAAAATCCTGATACAAATACATTGCCGAATTTACAAGGTGTAAATGTTGTATCTCCAACATGGTTTGAAGTAAACAATGAAACAGGGGATATTACTAATCTAGGTTCAATGGAATATATGAAATGGGCAAAAGAAAAGAACCTCCAAGTATGGGGCTTATTTTCCAATGCATTTGATCCTGGCCTTACTCATAAAGTGTTAAAGGATTATGAGACGAGGCAAAAGATGATTCGTCAGCTGCTTGTTTATAGTGAAACGTATAATCTAGATGGGATTAACATAGATTTTGAAAATGTGAATCTTGAGGATGGAAAACTGTTGACCCAATTTGTAAGAGAAATGACACCTTATTTGCATGAAGCAGGGTTAATCGTCTCATTAGATATTACATTCATCTCTAGTAGTGAAAATTGGTCGATGTTTTATGAACGCGCTAAATTAGCTGATATTGTTGATTATATAATGGTCATGGCCTATGATGAGCACTGGGCTACATCCCCAGAAGCTGGTAGTGTAGCAAGCTTTCCATGGGTTGAAAAAAATCTACAGAAACTTTTAGAAGTTGTTCCAAATGACAGGCTTATTCTAGGTTTACCAACCTATACAAGGATATGGAAGGAACAAGATACAGAAGGTGGTAACATCGAAGTATCATCAAAAGCATATTCAATGGACTATGTAAAACAATGGATTACGGAGCATGATGTAAATCCAATTTTTGATGAAGTATCCGGACAAATGTATGGGGAATACCGAGATGAAAAAGAGAAGGCCACATACAAAGTTTGGATTGAAGATGAAGATTCACTAGCAAGAAGAGCACAGTTTGTTCATCAATATCACTTAGCTGGTATTGCAACATGGAGTCGCTTTTTTGCAAGTGATGAAGCCTGGAAAAGTATGGATGACTCCTTAAAACACGTAAAATATAGCAAGAGTGAAAATACTGAGTAAGGGCAACCTGCTCAGTTTTTTGCTTTAATCATATTGATAAAGATTCATGATATAATGGAAGTAAAGGGGGGACACTTTCATGGAGAAAATGGTTATGGAACTTACTCAACACTTTGAATCTGTAGAATTAAAATCTGTACCGAAAAAGGGAAAACAAGAATTAAATAACCACGATACTGCCTCAAACTCTTCGATTCAATATTCCTATCAGTATGCAATACAATATTTTCCTCTAAATTTTGAACTTATTGAAGAATACTTAGGCTAGCCTTATAATGAATAAGCACTATTTTGAAGGAGCTTTTTTATGAAAGTGATAATTGCAGAAAAACCAGATCAAGGAGCTACACTCGCATCTCCTTTTCAATCCAAGAAACACCAGGGATATATAGAAATACTTCCAAATGAACTATTTCCAAAAGGTGCATATGTGACTTGGGCAATAGGGCATTTATGCCAACTAGTTGCTCCAGAATCTTACAATCCAGAATGGAAAAGGTGGTCATTACATAATCTACCTATTTTACCTGACCGTTTTAAATATGAAGTTGAGAGATCAAAAGCAAAGCAATTTCATGTTGTCAAATCATTGCTTATCAAAAAGGATGTAACGGAGATTATTCACGCGGGTGATGCGGGGCGTGAAGGTGAACTTATTGTTCGCAATATTATTACTCAATCTGGTGTGAAGAAACCGATTAAACGGTTGTGGATTTCATCCCTTACGAAAAAAGCAATTCATGAAGGATTTCAAAAATTATTAGACGAAGTTGACACAAGAAACCTTTATTATGAGGCTTATACTAGAGCATGTGCTGACTGGGTTGTCGGCATGAATGCTTCTAGAGTGTATAGCCTCCTCTTAAAAGAAAAAGGAATGTCGGATGTCTTTTCAGCGGGTAGAGTTCAAACACCTACACTCGCATTAATTGTAAAGAGAGAACATGAAATTGAAAACTTTAAGTCAGAACAGTTTTGGGAGGTAGTTGCAACATTCCAAATTGATGGAAATAAATATGAAGGGAAATGGCAAAAGGACAACGACTCCAGAATTCTAGATGAAATCCTAGCAAACAAGATTGCTAGATTTTGTGATCAAAAAGAAGCAAAAGTAAAAGAGATTGAAACAGACAGAAAAGAGTACCAGCCGCCATTCTTGTTTAACTTATCGTCCTTACAAGCAACAGCCAATAAACGCTACAAATTCTCACCGAAGAAAACATTAGATATTATGCAACAACTATATCAAAAAGGAATCGTGTCCTATCCTCGTTCTGATTCGTCTTTTGTAACAGAAGGAGAGGCTGAAACGTTTCCAGCTATCCTTGAAAAAATAAGTAAACTGGAATCTTTCCTAGATTTGTTTCCATTACCTGTCCAATCCATTAAAAGCAACAAAAGATATGTAAATGAAAAGAAAGTTACCGACCACTATGCAATCATTCCGACAGAGCAGGTTCCCAACTTGTCTAAACTGTCAGGTGATGAACAGAAAATGTATGATTTAGTTGTAAGGCAATTAATTGCCGCTCATTACGAGAAAGCAGTCTTTGATTATACGACGATTCGAACAATGGTTGATGAAAGAGCTGAGTTTATTTCAAAAGGTAAGATGCAGATACAAGAAGGCTGGAGAAAGGTGATTTACGATGATAACCAGGAGAAAGATACCATCCTACCGATTCTTCATAAGGGTGACTCAGGGCTTGTTACATCTGTTAAAGTGAAGGAGGGGAAAACACAACCTCCAAAACGTTATACAGAAGGACAACTCATCACATTAATGAAAACAGCCGGAAAGCATCTAGAGGATAGTGAGCTTGAAAAGGTATTAATGAAATCTGAAGGATTAGGGACGGAAGCAACAAGAGCCGGTATTATTACGATGTTAAAGGATCGAAAGTATATTGATGTAAAAAAGAATCTAGTATACGCAACTGATAAAGGAAAGGTATTGATTCGAGCAGTAGGCGATAAAATATTAGCATCACCAGAGATGACTGCAAAATGGGAGCAACGACTATCAGAAATTGGACATGGCAAAGCATCACCAGCTGTTTTCATGGAACAAACTAAAAAAATGGCAGAAAAGATCATTCAAGATGCAGTAGAAGGATCTGAAAAATGGAGTTTTGTTGATTTAAACACAGAAGCCATCCAAAGTGTTAGAGCTAGGGCTTCAATGGGGAAATCAGTTGGTACATGTAAACGATGTGGTGGATCGGTAATTGACAAAGGCAAATTTTACGGTTGTGCAAATTACAGTAAAACAAAGTGTTCATTTACCATTTCAAAAATGATATTAGGTAAAAAAATCTCACAATCAAATGTACAAAAACTACTTTCTGTTGGGAAGACCGATCTAATAAAGGGTTTTAAGAAAGGAGATAAGTCATTTGATTCATTCTTGGAACTAAGTGGAAATGAATATAAGGTTACGTTTTTGCCCTACATAAATGGTGATCAGCCTCAATTAAAATGAGGCTCTTTTTTGTGACATTTTGTTTACTCGAATCGGTCATGCTAGTAATAGACTTAAAAAAGAAAGAAGTGAAGGAATTGCATTCATTACAGAAGCTAAGTATCAGTTCAACGCTTATAGATAAATTACGAAAAAACGGAATCGTTACCCCTACACCAGTTCAGGAAAAGGCTATTCCAGTACTGCGGGATGGAAAAGATGTAATAGCCCAAGCCCAAACAGGAACCGGGAAAACGTTAGCCTTTATGATTCCAATACTTGATAATATTGATATATCATCAAATCATATTCAGGCAATTATAATTACACCTACCCGTGAGTTGGCCATCCAAATCACGGAGGAAACAACTAAATACAAATCTAATGAGATACATGTTCTAGCTGTATATGGTGGGCAAGATGTTGATAGGCAGATTAAGAAGTTATCTGGTTCTATACATATTGTCGTTGGAACACCAGGTAGAATAGTAGACCATTTAAAAAGAGAAACGATAAATTTGCGGACCGCTTCGATGGTGGTACTAGATGAGGCAGATCAAATGCTTCATATTGGCTTTCTAAATGAAGTAGAGGAGATTCTGTCATATACACCTCCTAATCGTCAGACGATGCTTTTCTCTGCAACACTTTCTCAGCAGGTTCGTTCTTTAGCTAGAAAATACACCAATAACCCTGAGGTTATTAAAATCAATGAAGACCGACAAACCTTAAAAGAAATCAAACAAATTGTATATGAGACAACAGATCGTGAAAAGCAAACAACTTTATGCAGACTGCTGGATCAATATCGTCCCTTTCTTGCCGTTATTTTTTGTAGAACAAAACGAAGAGCATCTAAATTAAATGAAGCATTACTATCTTTAGGCTATAATAGTGACGAGCTTCATGGTGATATCTCGCAATCAAAGCGTGAAAAAGTAATGGAACGATTTAGAAATGCTGATTTGCAGTTTTTAGTTGCAACAGACGTAGCCGCTCGTGGAATTGATGTTGAAGGGGTAACCCATGTATTTAATTACGATATTCCAGAGGATGTCGAGAGCTACATTCACCGAATCGGTAGAACTGGTCGTGCAGGTGGAAAAGGTTTGGCAATCACCTTAATTTCACCAAAAGATAAGAATCAATTACAAATGATTGAAAAAGGAATAAAGCTCAGTTTGCCTAAAAAATCATTAGAGGCTACCTCTTTGACTAATCAAGGCGAAGGTGAGAGTGTATCATCCCCTCAAAGAAATCGTCACGTAAAGAAGAACGAATCGGGGGAAAAGCATTTAGTTAATTCAAGTAATTATACCTATAAAAGCACTGAAGATATATCTACTCGGTCACGAAAAAATAGGACGAGTAAAGCTAGAAATCAAAAACAGTCCACTATGACAGTGGGAAGAAGGTCGTCTGGAAGAGGTAGACACAAATCATAAAAATACCATGCAAACTTCATGTTATTTTTTGGTCTATAATATCCTGAATCGTGATACATTGAAAGAACTAAACTGTAAATTACTTACATTCAAATTACAACCTTAAATTGTATCCGATTCAGTGTAAAGAAAGGTAATATTGGAAAATACATGATTAACTCATAATAGATGATAGGATTGTCAAAACTAAACAAAAAGAATAAAGGAGCATTCAAATGATTTTTTATGCTTGTGTCATTTATGATGAACATAATCCCAATACATATAAGGGAATTGAAGTAACAACACTAGGTAATAAAAGTGATGTTGTAGCGAGGTTTGAATCCTATGACCCTCTTCAGGACTATCATAATTTTGCTAGCTGGTCTGAAGGTGTGGGAATAGATAATGTTGGTTTCTGTGATAGTTTAAAACACTTTGCCAATGATTACAAAAGAGTGTCTGAGTCAGCCGCTCACGAAATGGTAAATATGATTTATGGGGATCATGATAATTGTGAAAATGCTTATCTATAGTTGGTTGAGGGCCTTTTTGAAGGCTCTATTTTTTAATGAATATGAAATGATAAGTTTTTAGTTTCTTATTACGATGTGCTTAGTAATCCAGCTCCAGCTCAAGCGCCCAGCCAAGATGAAATGGCCACGATCTTTGCCATTTATCCTACTAGAGATCAATTATCCTGTCATGAATAAACGGGAAAATCACCCTTTTTTCATGACAGAACATTTGCTCTGCCTGAGACTAAACGGCACGCTCTGAGCCTTTTGTTCAGTGGATGCTGAGACAAAATGAATGAGCGATAAATGAACATATTCGAAGAATTTTTCGAGTTTAACTGAGACATGTGGCACAGTAATAACAGAATAGTATTTCTCCATGAATGAAACCAAAATCGCATATTACTTGAAATCACGTACAAATTAGAGCATAGTTAATCTAAAAAGGAGTGCCAAAAGATGCCTATTGAATATCCAACAAGAGACGAGCTTGGTCAAATTTTAAAGAAAAGCAAAAGAATTGCAGTTGTTGGATTATCAGATAATCCAGAAAAGACCTCTTATATGGTTAGTGAAGCAATGCAAAAAGCTGGCTATGAGATTATTCCTGTAAACCCTAAAGCTACTGAAATATTAGGGGTTAAATCAGTTCCGAGTTTAAAGGATATTGAAGGTCATGTCGACATCGTCAACGTTTTTAGAAGGTCCGAGCATCTGTTTGGGGTAGCAAAAGAATTTTTAGAGATTGATGCGGATGTATTCTGGGCACAACTAGGATTAGAAAATGAAGAAGCTTATACCTTATTAAAGGATAACGGACATACTGTTGTTATGGATCGTTGCATAAAGGTAGAACATGCGTTAACAAAATAATTTTTAATCGTGAAATCCTTGATGTATCAAGGATTTTTTTCTTCTTTTTGCAAAATGGTGTTTGCGAAATTCAAAACAACAAGTACAATAATGCATAGACAACTATTTTCGTGACAATAGATAAAAGACAATGAGATTTTGGAAGTAACGAAAGGGGACGAACTCTTTGGCTAGGCAACAACACCAGTTTGATTACAACGATGATGCAATACAAGTACTTGAAGGTCTTGAGGCTGTAAGAAAAAGACCTGGTATGTATATAGGTAGTACAGATAGCAGAGGACTTCATCACCTAGTGTATGAGATTGTAGATAATTCAGTTGATGAGGCACTTGCGGGATATGGGGAATCCATCATCGTAACGATACATAAAGATAATAGTATTTCCGTTCAAGATAAAGGGCGCGGTATGCCCACTGGTATGCATAAGCTTGGAAAACCAACACCTGAGGTAATATTTACGGTACTCCATGCTGGCGGTAAATTTGGACAAGGTGGATATAAAACAAGTGGGGGACTTCATGGAGTAGGGGCATCTGTTGTAAATGCCTTATCTGAGTGGCTAGAGGTTGAAATAAAGCGTGATGGATTCATATATAAACAAAGGTTTGAAAACGGTGGTAAACCTGCAACAACGCTAGAGAAGATTGGGACAACGAAACAGACGGGAACAACCATACATTTTAAACCAGATACAACGATTTTCAGCACAATTGTTTACTCTTTTGATACGTTAAGTGAACGATTACGTGAATCTGCCTTTTTATTAAAAGGATTAAAAATTGAATTAATTGATAAACGTTATGATCAGCACGATGTGTACCATTATGAAAGTGGTATCCAAGCCTTTGTGGAGTACTTGAATGAAGAAAAAGATACATTGCATTCCGTTGTATACATTGAGGGGGAAGCAAATGAGATAGAAGTTGATTTTGCATTTCAGTTTAATGATGGGTACTCTGAGAATGTCCTTTCATTTGTAAACAATGTACGAACAAAGGATGGAGGAACACACGAGGCTGGGGCTAAAACTGCGATGACACGTGTTATGAATGAATATGCCCGAAAGGTTGGATTATTAAAGGAGAAGGAAAAAAACCTTGACGGGTCGGATATACGTGAGGGTCTTGCAGCTGTGGTCTCTGTTCGAATTCCTGAGGCACTCCTTCAGTTTGAGGGTCAAACAAAAGGAAAACTAGGTACAAGCGAAGCAAGATCTGCTGTAGATTCTGTAGTTTCGGAGAAGTTAGCTTACTTTCTTGAAGAGAATCCTGATACGAGCTCTCTATTAGTAAAAAAAGCAATTAAGGCTTATCAAGCTAGGGAAGCAGCTCGTAAAGCAAGAGAGGAAGCAAGAAGCGGTAAAAAACGAAAACGATCAGAAGCGGTGTTAAGCGGAAAACTAACTCCTGCTCAATCTAGAAACCCTCAAAAAAATGAGTTGTATTTGGTGGAGGGTGATTCTGCAGGAGGATCAGCTAAACAGGGTAGAGACCGTCGCTTTCAAGCTATTCTTCCACTTCGAGGAAAGGTTATCAATACAGAAAAAGCAAAGCTTGCTGATATTTTCAAAAACGAGGAAATCAACACAATCATCCATGCAATTGGCGCGGGAGTAGGTCCAGACTTTTCAATCGAAGATATTAATTATGATAAGATTGTCATTATGACTGACGCAGATACAGATGGAGCACACATTCAAGTTCTTCTTTTAACCTTCTTTTATAGATACATGAGACCATTAATTGAAGCAGGTAAGGTTTATATCGCTCTTCCACCGCTTTACAAAGTAAGCAAAGGACAAGGGAAGAAAGAAGTCGTGGAGTATGCTTGGTCTGAAAATGACTTAAAAGGTGCACTTAAGAAAATTGGAAAAGGATACACAATTCAACGATATAAGGGTCTAGGAGAAATGAATGCCGATCAGCTTTGGGAGACAACAATGAGGCCAGAGACTCGTACACTGATTCGTGTCCGTATTGATGATGCTGCAAGAGCAGAACGTCGTGTAACAACGTTAATGGGAGATAAGGTTGAACCTCGCCGTAAATGGATTGAAACAAACGTTGATTTTGGTATGGAAGATGACCCAAATCTTTTAGAAAATGATAATCTAACGGTAATAGAGGAGGTTTAACAAATGTCTTTAGAGGTGTTCAAGGATTTACCACTTGAGGATGTCCTTGGTGACCGATTTGGTCGCTATAGTAAATATATTATCCAAGAACGTGCTCTTCCTGATGCGCGCGATGGACTTAAGCCTGTGCAGCGTCGTATTTTATATGCAATGCATGCAGAAGGGAATACAGCAGAAAAAGGATTTAGGAAGTCAGCTAAAACAGTTGGTAACGTTATAGGTAACTTTCATCCACACGGTGATTCCTCTGTATATGATGCGATGGTGCGGATGAGTCAAGATTGGAAGATTCGAAATGTCTTAGTTGAAATGCATGGGAATAACGGTAGTGTTGATGGGGATCCACCTGCTGCTATGCGTTATACAGAAGCGAGACTTTCGGCTATTGCATCAGAGTTATTGCGTGATATCGACAAGAAGACAGTTGAATTTATCCCGAACTTCGATGATACAAGCAGAGAACCAACCGTGCTGCCTGCAATGTTCCCTAACCTTCTAGTGAACGGATCAACTGGTATATCAGCTGGTTATGCAACAGACATACCTCCACATCATTTAGGTGAAGTTATCGATGCAGTTGTGATGCGAATGGACAAGCCACATGTAACCGTTGACGAATTATTGACGGTCATGAAAGGTCCTGATTTCCCAACTGGTGGAATCATTCAAGGTATTGATGGAATTAAGAAGGCATACGAAACTGGTAAAGGAAAAATTATTATTCGTGGCCATGCTGAAATCGAAGATGTTAAGGGTGGCAGACAGCAAATTGTTATTACAGAAATTCCTTTTGAAGTGAATAAAGCAAACTTAGTGAAAAAAATGGATGAGCTAAGGCTGGACCGCAAATTAGAAGGAATATCAGAGGTTCGAGATGAAACAGATCGAACTGGATTAAGGATTGTCATTGAATTAAAGAAAGAAGCAGACGCAGCCGGAGTCTTAAATTACTTATATAAAAACACAGATCTTCAAGTTGCATTTAATTTTAATATGGTTGCTATTCACAATCGTAGACCAAGATTAATGAGTCTTCCATCTTTATTAGATGCATATATTGATCATCAAAAGGAAGTCGTTACAAACCGTTCTAAATACGAGCTCTCAAAAGCTGAGGAAAGACAGCATGTTGTAGAAGGTCTCATGAAGGCATTATCTATTCTAGATGAAGTAATCGCAACGATCCGTGCTTCTAAAGACAAAAAAGATGCAAAAGATAATTTAATAAAACAGTATGAGTTTACAGAGCCACAATCAGAAGCAATTGTTTCATTACAGTTATACCGTTTAACGAACACAGATATTACTGCTTTACAAAAAGAATCTGAAGAGCTAGCAGCAAAGATCGCAGAATTGACTCACATTCTAAATAGTGAATCAATATTATCAAGTGTAATTAAAGCTGATTTAAAGAGAGTAAAGAAGTTATATGCTGATGATAGAAAATCAAGGATTGAAGCAGAAATTGAAGAGATTAAAATCAATTTAGAGGTTATGGTTCCATCTGAAGACGTAATGGTTACTGTAACGAAAGATGGCTATGTAAAACGGACAAGTTTACGATCCTATGCTGCCTCAAACGGTCAAGATTTTGGAATGAAGGATACAGACCGGATGTTAAGACAGCTTGAAGTTAATACGACTGACACAGTGCTTCTTTTTACTAATAAAGGGAACTATTTATATCTTCCTGTCCATGAACTCCCTGACATTCGCTGGAAAGACTTAGGGCAGCATATAGGTAATATAATTCCGATTGATAAGGAAGAAGAAATAATCGAAGTTATTCCAATTAAGGATTTTGATACTCCTCACTACGTTCTGTTTATGACAAAACTAGGAATGATTAAGAAAACTGAATTAAATCAATACAAAGTACAGCGTTATTCTAAGCCATTAGTGGCAATTAACTTAAAAGATAATGATCAAGTAGTTGATGTTCATATAACAGATGGAACTCTTGATGTATTCCTCGCAACTAGCACTGGATATGCATTATGGTTTAATGAGGAAGAGGTTAATCCAACTGGAGCAAGGTCAGCAGGTGTAAAGGGAATTAACTTAAAGGATGGGGACTTTGTTGTATCTGGGGTAATTTTACTTCCAGATAATCCGCCGAATCTTGTTTTGGTAACACATCGTGGAGCGGCTAAAAAGATGCAACTATCTGAGTTTGAAAAAGCAACGAGAGCCAAACGTGGGGTTGTAATGCTACGAGAATTAAAATCAAATCCTCACCGTATTGTTCGTATCGTGACTGTATATGATGAAAAGAATCAAGTGATGATCCGTACATCTGATAATATATTTGAATCGATTGATCCATTAAAATTACGTTCAAACGATCGATATAGTAATGGCTCATTTATAATCGATATTGATGATGCAGGGGAAGTAGTTGAAGCTTGGAAAGTACCAAAAGATACTGAGGAGAAAAACGAGTAAACTAAAATAAATATAAATAAATGGTAATAAAGTATTTACATACCATTTTTTCTGTTATATAATTAAATCAAATATATGAACGGAAGCGAGGGATGTTTTATGAAAAAGTTAATTGAATTCAATGTTAATAATTTCATATCACAACCCTTGGTATTTGTTAAATAACTTCATCCTATATGAACGTTATGAAACCATGGGTTGTGTTGTCTCCCATGGTTTTTGTATGTCTTTTTTTAGAACCGTGTAACGGTTCTTTTTTAGTTTAAAAAAAACAATAATAAACGTTCCGTAGGAGGAAACAAAATTGAATTTAGCAAAATTTGGATGGAATACAGATCTACAAGAAGCACTAGAGGTAGTTGAAAATAAAGAACTAGTCCCGGGTAGGGTAACGTTAGAACATAAACGGATGTATCGAGTATTAACAGAACAAGGTGAACTATTAGCGGAAGTAAGTGGGAAGTTGAGATTTCAGGCAGAGGATAGAGAGGACTACCCAGCTGTCGGTGACTGGGTCATCCTTTCACCTAGATATCAAGAAGGAAAAGCCACAATCCATGGGGTACTTCCGAGATTCAGTAAGTTCTCAAGAAAAGTTGCAGGGGATACGACAGAAGAGCAAATAGTTGCAACAAATGTAAACAGTGTATTTTTAGTAAATGCATTAAATCAAGATTTTAATATAAGACGCTTAGAACGATATTTATTGCTCACATGGGAAAGTGGTGCAAATCCGGTTGTAGTCTTAACAAAGTCGGACTTATGTGAGGATATATCTTCTAAAATTGCTGCTGTTGAATCTGTTGCTCTTGGCGTACCTATTCATATTACGAGTGCAAAAGATTTAACGGGCTTAGAAGATCTTCAAGGATATTTACAAGAGGGTCAAACGGTAGCTCTATTAGGGTCATCTGGTGCTGGAAAATCAACGTTAACGAATTACCTTTTAGGCGAAGAGAAACTATTAGTTCAGGATATAAGAGAGGAAGATGGAAAAGGCCGTCATACAACGACACATCGTGAATTAGTCCTATTGCCATCTGGGGGAATGATTATCGATACTCCAGGGATGAGAGAGCTTCAGCTGTGGGAGGCAGAAGGCTCAATGAGTCATAGCTTCTCAGATATTGAACAAATCGCAGAGAAGTGTTTCTATCGTGATTGTAAACATGAGAATGAGCCAAACTGTGCTGTTCGAGAAGCGATTGAGAATGGACAGTTGGATGAGAAGAGGTTTCAAAGCTTTGTAAAGCTTCAACGTGAATTGGCTTACTTGGATCGAAAAAATGATAAAAAAGCGCAGCTTGCAGAAAAAGCGAAGTGGAAAAAAGTAGCCGGGGACAGAACGAGAATACACCGCAAGTAAGGGGAAATGCCTAGATAATTAATCTAGGCATTTTTTTCTTTAAAAATGATACTTTTTGAAGTATTTAATTATAACATAGTCTGGAAAGTATAAGGAAAAAACCAACATGAATCTTTTTTCGACAAAACGATGTCGGAATAGGGTGTAAAAAATAGACTGAAAATTATAAACGTTTAACTGGATTTTTTGTATAATAGAATAAGAGAGTAAATAGATAAAAGCGAACAAATTTTGAAAAAGACTTTATAAATACAATAGAATTACAATTAAATACGGTAATCAGCAAGTGTAAAAGTAATAGAAGGAGGAAGAGACCTATGAAAGTGCTTCGTGGTAAGGTTGTCAATTCTGTCAGTCATTCTTCAAAATGGATGGAAAAGTTAGAAAATGAATATTCAAAGAAGACAGGTATAAATATTTTACCTGATACACTAAATATTCAACTTGAGGAATCACTACATATTCAATCCAATATATTGAATAATTGTCAAAACATGCTCTGTTATCTAAATGGAGAAAGAGTATTCATAGTGAAAGCAAATCATGATAGTAAACACCAACCGACAATGATAGAAATAGCAACGCTAGCCAACATAAATGACTCATTTGGCTTAAAAGATGGTGATGAGGTCAAAGTAACAATTCCAGAATATGTTTAACCAGGATCGCTCATTGGTTATTCCTTTGAATTGCAATATGATGAAATTCTAGCTACCTACTTATGTTAGGCGGCTTTTTTTGCGTTCTAATTCTCTATTAAATGAATAAACTTTTACTAGAAGATTTTAATAGAGGTGAGAGTATGGTCTACATTATTAAAGAGAGTGAAGATAAATTAGAAAGCCATCTACAATTTTTTTTTACAAGAGGTGGAGGTGTATATACAATCATTCAGTCTCCATACGATGACGATGATTATCCATATCATTTAGTCAGTCTTGTTAATCATGAAATTATTGAAAGTTATGATGATTTACCAACTATAGGTCAGATTCAGGAGGAAATTGGTGAATTTGACAAATATCATACAGATAAGGTTGTCGTCGAAGGGCAAAAGAAAAATCCAAAGTAGAGTATGGAGTAAGGACAGACACACATTAATCCCTTTCATAATATTTATGTACAGATGTTTAAATTATGGGAGGGGTACTCATGTTTTATCATGTGAAAGAACTTCAATATGAGGCAAAACCATCTTGTCCGGATCCAGTATATGCAAAAAAACTTCAAGAAGTATTAGGTGGACAATTTGGTGAAATAACGGTAATGATGCAATACTTATTTCAAGGATTTAATTGCCGAGCAGATGCGAAGTATCGTGATTTGTGTTTAGATATTGGAACCGAGGAAATTGCCCATGTTGAAATGTTAGCAACTATGATTGCTAGACTACTTGATGGTGCACCAGTGAAAGAACAAGAAGCAGCTTATGCAAGTAATCCAGTGCTGGCCGCCATTATGGGGGATATGAATCCACAACATGCCATCGTAAGTGGACTCGGTGCAATGGCAACTGATAGTGCCGGTTACCCGTGGAATGCAAAATATACGATTGCAAGTGGAAACCTTCTTGCTGATTTCAGAGCAAACTTGAACGCTGAATCACAAGGAAGATTACAAGTCGTTCGTTTATATGAAATTGCTGATGATCCGGGTGTAAAAGATATGTTATCATTCCTTATTGCCCGTGATACCGCACATCAAAATCAATGGAAGGCTGCAATAGCTGAACTAGAAGCGCGCGAAGGAGATATAGTTGTTCCGACGACATTCCCTCGCGAACTTGAAAAGCAAGCAGTAGCATATGATTTTTATAATCTATCACGAGGAGAAGCAAGCAGTAAAGGGAGATGGGCTAATGGTCCAAGTATGGATGGCCGTTCTGTATTCCAATATGTATCACAGCCGGTTCCATATGGTCCCAAACCTTTCTTAAATCCGGCTCCTTTATATATACATGATACTCTTTTGCCAATGTATAAGGCGTAGAAAAACTAGAGGAACTGCTCTTTGTAGAGCAGTTCTTTTAACTGTTCAAATGCTCGATATGATATGATGTGGTGGTAGTTTAGCAAAGGAAAGTGTGATTTTATGAAAAAAATAATCTACTTTTTGAAACAATCCTTGTCGGTTGTATAGGAGGCTTTCTATTCTCCTTATTCCAACTACCTTTAGATAGGAGCCAAACTTCCAATTGTTACAGGGTTACAAATGTTTCGGATCTTCTTCATATTATTTTTAATACCACCGATTATCTTATGGGTATACAAACGCAGAAGCTGCAGTGATAGATAATAGTTACAGTGAGGCATTAATTTGCATCTTTTTAACTCATAATAAAAACAATTCATATTCGAAAGATCAAATGCGAGTTCTAACATAATGACATTATCGGAATACTAACTTCGATATCCTTAGATGGATGAATAGTGGTTGAGACTGTTATAATGGATAAAAAGCATAGTCATATTTAGGAAGGTAGTGATGTAATATGTCAAATCTTCAACTTGCTACATTTGCAGGTGGATGTTTCTGGTGTATGGTTAAGCCATTTGATGAACAGCCAGGTATACATAAAGTAGTTTCTGGATATACAGGTGGATCAAAAGAAAATCCAACATATGAAGAGGTATGCTCAGAAAATACGGGTCATTATGAAGCTGTACAAATTACATATGATCCTGAAGTATTCCCGTATGATCAATTATTATCATTGTTTTGGCAACAAATTGATCCTACCGATCCAGGAGGACAGTTTGCTGATAGAGGTAAATCGTATCAAACGGCTATTTTTTACCATACTGATGAACAAAAGGAATTAGCCGAAAAATCGATTAGAGATCTTCAAGAAAGTGGTCGGTTTGACAAACCAATTGTAACGGAAATCCTACCAGCAGGTGTGTTTTATGAAGCCGAAGAGTACCACCAGGAGTACTATAAAAAAAATCCTATTCGCTATAAACTCTATCGAACTGGCTCTGGCAGAGAGCGATTCTTAAAAGAGACATGGAGAGACATAGAAAAAGAATCAGAATTAAAGAAAAAACTTACACCTCTACAATTTGAAGTTACACAAAATAATGGGACAGAACGACCATATCAAAATGAGTTCTGGAACCATAAAGATGAAGGCATTTATGTAGATATCGTTTCAGGTGAACCATTGTTTAGCTCCCTAGATAAGTTTGACTCCGGGTGTGGATGGCCTAGCTTTACAGCTCCTATGGAAGGAGGAAGTGTAAAGGAAGAACTTGATGTCTCACATAACATGATACGAACTGAGGTAAGAAGCAAAAAGGGAGATTCCCATTTAGGTCATGTATTTGACGACGGGCCTGTTGATAAGGGTGGATTACGCTACTGTATAAATTCTGCCGCTTTAAAATTCATACGAAAAGAGGATTTAGAAAAGGAAGGGTATGGAGAGTATAAAAAATTATTTCAATAAAAATAGGCAGCACCTGGTGCTGCCTATTTTTTAAGTAATGATAAATGTTGGTTCAACTGATTTAGAATTTGTAAATACTCATCACGGTGTTGTTTCATTTCTACATCAAAACTACTATCGAGTATTGTATAAAGCTCTGCTTGGGCTATAGAAATTCCGTGGATTGCGTAATTTATTTCTGCTTCAGTGTACTGAAAACCACTCAGTTCGTGTACTGAGTTTTTTAGTTCATCAAGGTATCTTTCATTCAAACTATTGAAAGTTGGATACTGATTAATTCTTGAAATGGTAGTTGTTATGTGATTTAACCTATCCTTATCTTTTGAAAGTGCGTCTTGAAAGTAAGATCTTGTATTATCGCTAATTGGATAATCGTATTGATTCAATGTTTCTTCAACACTGAATAGCACTGAACTAATTTCTTTAAGCTGGGAAGTAATCAATCTTGAATGGAGATCTTGAATTTCGTTTAGCTCGTTCTTAGAATTGTCCCAATGAAAAAGGAAAAATATCACTACAGTCACGACTAGTGGATATATATATGAGTTTGGTTTCAAATGTTTTCTATCTATATCAACCATACTTTCCCTCCTCTACTTGGTTTATAAAGTAAAAAGAAAAGAAGTGCTAAACTCCTTTTCACCAAATATGTATTAATTACGACATTGTGTTTGCGATTGGTAGATTGATAAGAAAGGTTGTTCCATCCTCACTACTACTTACCAACATGCTTCCACCGTGGTTTTCTATCATTTTTCTTGATACTGATAAACCTAATCCAGTTCCTTCATCTTTTGTTGTAAAGAAAGGATCAAAAATGTGCTCTAAATGAATAGGGGAGATACCTGTTCCATTGTCTTTGAAGATAATTTGAACGAAGTTCATTTCACGTTTTGTTTCAAGTGAAATCTTTAATGGATTATCATTTTTTGCCTCTAGTGCATTACGGAAGAGATTGATAAAGACTTGTAGAATTTCCTGATGATTAATTGATACAAGGGAATCCTCGACCTCAAGGGAGCAGTTAAATTCAATCTCCACTCTATGTAGAAAAGCCTCACTCTTTAAAAACGACCCGAGCTCATCACATATATAGCTATTTATTTTCACAAGCTCGAATTTAGTTTCAGATGGTTTAGCGATAGAAAGAAAATCGGAGATTATCTTATTGGCTCTATCTAGCTCAGGTATTAATAATGAACTTACAATGCCAGACACTTCTGGGGAGAGCTTATCCAATAAAAATTGTAAATAACCTCTAACTGTAGTCAGTGGATTTCTAATCTCATGAGCAATACCAGCAGCAATTCGTCCAGCCATTGCCTGCTTTTCTGCTTCTTTCACCACATTTAAAAACTCAAAAGTACCGATTACTCGTTTAATTTCACCATCTTGATCCCATACAATATGGGTATTATTTATCCCATAGTTCGAGTCTAACACGTCTCTATTCACTATCTGTTTACGTGTTTTAATCGTCTCAAGTAACATAATAAGGCTATCTGGGATTTTTAATAATTCGCGAATGTGTTTACCTATCATCCTCTCTCGGTTAACGTGTAAGTCAGACGCCGCTTTTTTATTTATTAATGTGATTTCCCCCTTATTATTACAAAAAACGATGTGATGGGGGACGGTATCAAGTATTGGGGACAGAAGTACTTCTACCTCTTCAAAGTCAGTGTCTCTTGGTATCACAAGATCTTGAATACAAAAAGACGGCTGATTCCTCGTCTGTATATGTATAACTTCAGTTTTTACCTGTCCACGATCCTTATTAATACGAATTCCCAGTTCTGGATTTTCATACTGAATTCCCATTGATAATTTCGATATAAGATCTCTATAAGCTAGTAATTCCTTTTCAAGAGCTGTTAATTGTTTAATGTTTTGGTTATTTAGATCTTTCATTCAAGAGTTTCTCCTCTTATAGTAATCTTGAATTATTATGTTAACTATATCACACAAAAAAAAAATGTAGTAGAAAATTCATACAATTCGAATTAAAAAAGCTAAGACGAAAGTAAGTCTTAGCTATTTTCCGTATTGTGCACGCTTAATGAATGCTTGCTCGTCCTCAATTAAACCACAAGCGCCGCACTGTACTTTTACTTTTGGTCCCCTATATGGTAGGTGAAAAGGATCTAACGTTTCGTTTGTGAATTGTTGGACCACTTCGCCACTAGAAGGATCAAGTTTAACAGAGTTTGGAATTTGCTCAATAATATTAAACCGTGATCGATTCGTTTTACAATTTGGACATAAGTATGGTTCTGTCATTACTGACACCTCCTATACTTATGATTTCCAAAATTAAGAAAAAGTATGTACGTATGGTAGACTCCGTTATCTAACATGTATGATTTCATTTGTTTTTTCATCATATAAAACCACTAGCCCGTTTTCAAACTCTAACCTCCATAAATTTTCTTCTGTATTTTGAAAAACAGAAAGGACTTCAGAAGCTCCATTTTGTTTTGCGTAATTAGTTGCTCGTTTTACAACATCATCAAATTGTTCAAGTAGCTGTATTTCATACATATTCTGATCCGAATCGGACGGTTCGCTTCGTTTAACAAATGAACATGCACACAAGAAAATTACGAACAAAACAACTAATAGCCAGTTCTTTTTCATTAAAATCTACCTCCACCAATGTACAAGCTAATTGTTGTTATCAACTTATTCGACTACAGCGGAAAGTATAACCTTTAGTTTCATAGTATCACTATTCTTGGTCATAATAATTCTAAATATATATCGAGGTGATATTGTGAAGAAACAATGTCTATTACTGTTTTGTATAATACTATTTTTTTCGAATGAGGTAAATGCAAGGCATCAGAGGGTATTTACAACTCCTTCTAACGGATTAGTTTCTATTCATGCTGCAGTTGAACAATTTGAAGGCATTGTAGGAAAAGAAGTCGCACTTCCTACAAAACTACCCTTTAATCCAACACATCAATTTGGAGAAATAAAGTCTGATAACAGCCTAGAGCTAATGTATGTAAATGATAAAAAGTTAAATAATTTATTTATGATCATCATTAAACCTTCGAAAAAAGAGTTAAGCATTCAACCTGGACAAATAGGAAAATGGATTGAACTGAAGAACGGAGCAAAAGCAATCCATAAAGGAATAGGAGAGGCTTATTCAATTGAGTTTATTACAAGTGGTCTAGAATATCGTTTATTAATTACCAAGGATACTGATATTCCACGGAAATCAAAAGCATTACTAGATGCCGCTAACTCCTTACAATAATTCCGAAGAATGGAAAGTTAACATTCCTTCTTACTTAGCGAAAGGTGTTGAATTAGACGCAGTTATTGTGAATAATTCATCGACTGATGTTTATGGTGAAGAGAGTGAAAGAAAGCTCTTTTATACTTGTACAAGAGCAATGCTGAATTACATGTGAATTATTTAGGGAGAATTTTCCCTTTCATAGTGGGAATAAAGTCTAAGCTTTATCAAGAAAAATGGTAGAGAAACTACCTACCTTAATAAGTAAAAGGATACAAATTACAAAATTCGTATCCTTTTTACTTTAATTATTTCGAATTCGATTCCCGTTCTAGCTGCTGAAGTTCTTGTCTGATTTGTTCAACAGGAAGGTTTTCACCAATAAATACAAGATTTGTAGTTATCTTAATAAGTTCCTTCATGTACAAAGGCATCCCGTATGAGTACTGAAATAGAAACAGTGAATCAGAATGAGTAAATCGAATATATCCCTTAATTCGATATATTGTGTCAGGCATATTTCGGATCCAGTCCTCGAATATGTCAATATTTACTGGTACAGTGAAATTATAGACAAACGTTTTCAACTGAAGATGATGGTGAACATGTGTTGCTTCATAACCCTCAGCTATTTTCCGGTTCGCCGTATTATTAACTTGAAAGTCCTTTAAATGGACTTTAGCAAATCGAGTAAGAAGCAGTTTCCCATAAGAGTTTATTTGTTGAATTTCATAAGACAGCTGACCCTGAAGCATCTCCGTAATTTCATCGATTTTATTGATGAGAATAACATCGGCATACTTAACTTGTTGTAATAATAAAGATTGTAGCTGTGGACTCAAACTTTTCCGATCACACCATCTATTAGCGTCAATGAGGGTAATAACTGCTTCAACATTCAATTTTTCAATAAGGATAGGTGACATGCAAGCATCTACCACTTCTAGTGGGTGTGCTACTCCTGTTGTTTCGATATAGATGGCATCTAACTTGTGTAATTGGACAAGTTCTTGCAATTGTGCCTCTAACTGCCCTTGAATGGTACAGCATACACATCCATTTAAAAGTTCTTTTAAAGGAATATCCCCATCAACAGATCTTGAATCAATAGAGACTTCACCTAATTCATTCATTAAAACGGCAATATTTCGATTAAATGATTTTTCTTGTTCAAGAATGTTTTTTAAAAGGGTAGTCTTACCTGCCCCTAAGAATCCAGATAAAATATATATAGGTACCTTCATTTCATTCTCCTCCGTATATTCAATATAATAAGAGTTACATTTATAGATATCAATTATATAATAATTACAATTATTTGTTTGAACAAATCGTGTTATTATACTCATATAGATATTTGCTATGAACGGTGGGAGTATATGAATAGTCTATCTTTATTTAAACAATTTTTCTATCAGTCCCGAGTACCACAAATAGTTAGTTATAAAGATTCCATGGAATTGGAAGCTAACGATGCATTCTATGAATTTATTGGATATAAAAAAGAAGAATGGAGAACACTAACAGTAGAAGACGTATCTCATCCAGAAGACTATCATCTTGATTTTCAGTTATATCTAGAAATATTAAATGGAATGAGAAAAGAATATCAGATTGAAAAAAGGTATATTCATAAATCTGGATTGATTTTATGGGGGTTACTTCATGTTTCCAAAATTGAAGATCCACATACCGGAGAGTGTTGTTTGTTGGCACAAGTGATGGATATAACTGAGAAAAAAGAAATGGAACATTCGCTACGACAAAGTGAGACTAAGTATAGGTTGTTAGCCGAGCATTCCTCCGATATGATAAATTTGCACGCAGTGGACGGGACATTCTTATATGTTTCTCCTTCAGTCAAAACCATTTTAGGTTACAACCCATATGAATTGGTAGGCAAGTCCCCCTATGATTATATCCATCCAGAAGATAGATTTAGTGTGAATAAGGTCCATGAACAATTATTGAGAAATGGTAATAATGGTCTTTTTACATACCGAATAAAAACAAAAGTAGGAGAATATGTTTGGATAGAAACAGCTGTGAAAGCAGTTATTAATGAACATACAAAAGTAGTTAGCGAATTAATAACTGTTTCAAGAGACATACAGCAACGTAAGATGACGGATGAGATGCTTAGAAAGTCCGAAAAACTGGCAATAGTAGGTCAATTGGCAGCAGCAGTTGCACATGAAATACGAAATCCTCTTACATCTATAAAAGGATTTGTCCAGTTGTTCTCCCTTGATAAAGAGAGCATTTCAAACAAATACTTAGAAATAGTACTTACTGAACTTAATAGAGTCGAAGAGATAATTACAGAATTTTTAGTTATGGCAAAGCCACATCATGAAAAGAGAAAGTCAATTTTTGTTGATCAGATTGTTGAGCAGGTTGTTCAACTACTTGAATCACAAGCTTTATTTAGTAATAAGGAAATTGTTGTTGACGTAAAATCAACCATTTCCTCTATTGACGGAGATCCCAATGCCCTCAAGCAAGTTTTTTTAAACATTATTCAAAATGGATTAGATGCCATTCAATCAAAAGGGACTATCTATATAGAAATAACTCAATGTGAACAAAATATTTCTATTTCAATAATGGACAACGGTATAGGAATTCCAAAACAACGAATAGGTAAGTTAGGTGAACCTTTCTATTCGACCAAGGAAAAGGGAACTGGTCTTGGATTAATGACGAGTTATCGAATTGTTGAACAGCACAATGGAACACTGGAAGTACACAGTGAAGAGGCAAAAGGAACCACTGTTACAGTTAAATTACCGGTTTGGCGTAATGAGACCCCTTTTTAATATAGGTGTAT
The DNA here is from genome assembly GCF_042680805.1 of Bacillus salitolerans. NCBI lineage: Bacteria > Bacillati > Bacillota > Bacilli > Caryophanales > Bacillaceae > Bacillus > Bacillus salitolerans. The sequence goes on from NZ_JBHUEM010000015.1 coordinate 40,279, forward strand.
TATTTCTTTATATACTAAATCATTAGGGGGGTTTTTGTATAATCCCGAGTTTTATGGTAAGTTTACTTTAATTTAAAGATAGAAAGAAAGCAAAAAAATCAGGCTAGAATTACTGATGTAAAAGAAACTATTGAGTATGCAGTTATAATGATTTTGTTAATAACTCCCACTTGCGAAAGGGACATAAAACTATACAATTATTCATTATCTAACCGTGGACTAAGACAAAATTTATTTGGAACACTAGCACAAATTGAAAGAATTTCAGAAGATGACCAGTATGATTGTCACATCTGTTACTGCAAGCTACACCCCCAGTATGAGGAAATGGAACGATTTGCTAGTAATGACGATAGTGGTAGAATCAAGTAAGTTGCTGACGAAATGATTCAGTTTTGTGTTCAAAGAAGAGGAATGAAATCAATTTGAAGGGAATGCTAAAATGGAGAAAATTTATATCATACACGAAAACAACGATTGGACCGTTCATTTAACAAGACGTTTGAATGAACTTGGTTTACCATATGAGGAATGGCATATGGCAGAAGGGAAGGTTGATTTGACAACGACCCCACCACAAGGGATCTTTTACAATCGAATGAGTGCATCTTCTCATACTAGAGGTCATCGCTATGCTCCAGAAATTACGACAGGATTATTAAGTTGGTTAGAGTTCTATGGAAGGACTGTCTGGAATGGGAGTCGGGCACTGCAACTTGAACTAAACAAAGTGTTACAATATTTAGCGCTGAATAAACAGGGAATTCAGACTCCTAAAACAGTTGCAGCTACAGGGAGAGAGCAGATACTCGAGGCAGCTAAGTCCTTTGAATTTAAACAAATAATTACTAAGCATAATCGAGCAGGAAAAGGACTTGGTGTTCAACTTTTTGATCATTATAATAGTTTGCAAGATTACATTCTAGGAGAAACGTTTGAAGAACCAGTTGATGGAATTACTCTTATCCAGGAATATATACAGTCACCAGATCATTCCATAACACGGTGTGAGTTTATTGGTGGTAAGTTTCATTATGCAGTACGAGTAGATACATCTGATGGTTTTGAGCTTTGTCCAGCTGAAGCTTGCCAAATTGGTGACTTATTTTGTCCAGTTGGTGAAGTAAAAGAAGAAAAGCCAAAATTTCAAATTATTGAAGGATTTGATGATCCAATCATTAAGTTATATGAAAGTTTTCTTGCTGAAAATCAAATAAAAGTAGCGGGTATTGAGTTTATAAGAAACAGAGATGGTGAAATTTTTACATACGATGTAAATACAAACACAAATTATAATCCAGATGCAGAAAAAGTGGCAAATAAATTCGGTATGCTCGAATTAGCAAAGAAATTAGGTGAAGAATTAGAAGCTATCAGGGTTAAGTTTTAAATAATGGACGGGGCTTTGGATATTTCGTAAAGTCCCGTTTGTTTTGTTTTAGGCATTTTCCTTCAAATCTTTGAAAAAGGACTTTATAATAAAAGAATAAAAGGTTCATAAAAATGTATAAAATTGTACATAAGTTGAACATTTGGAGGAGCAAAAGTGGATAGATGTACGTGGGTTAATGAAGATCCTTTATATTTAGAATACCACGATAATGAGTGGGGGGTTCCCGTTTTTGATGACCAGCTATTGTTTGAATATTTGAATTTAGAAGGAGCACAAGCGGGACTTAGCTGGTATACAATTCTTAAAAAGAGAGAGAACTACAGAAAAGCTTTTGACAATTTTGATCCTTCGAAAATTATTCATTATAACGATCAGAAGATAGATGAGCTTATGAAAAATAAAGGCATCGTCCGGAATCGTTTAAAGATTAATGCTGTTAGAACAAATGCAAAGGCTTACTTTACAGTTATTGAGGAGTATGGTTCTTTTCGGGATTATATTTGGTCTTTTGTAGATGGAAAACCGATTCAAAATCACTTCCATACCTTAAAAGAGGTTCCAAGTTCAACACCAATAAGTGAACGCTTAAGCAAAGATTTAAAGAAACGAGGATTTAAATTTGTAGGCAGTACTATTTGCTATGCATTTATGCAAGCAACAGGAATGGTCAACGACCATTTAGTTACTTGTCAATGTTATCGAGGAAGTCATCAAATCTCGTCAAGTACTAGTTATTAAAATCCAACCATTTGTTTTTTTCTGTTTAGTTAGGGTACATTATAATAGGAAAATACTTATTAAATCCTAAATAAGGAGTGTTATTGATGGCAAAGACGTTCGATACTTTACCTCAACTATTAATTGATGATTTGAGGAAAGAGGTAATTGTATCTCTCATTACCGTTACCGCTGAAAATGAAGCACAGGTAAGTGCGGTTTCTTGGCTTCTACCAAGCGAAGACGGAAAAAAAATAGCGATAGCTGTAGGACATAAAGGTTCTAGTATCTCAAATCTAGAAAAAAATCCAAACGTCACGTTAGGAGTACTTGCAGTAGACACGTATTATTCCATAAAGGGAAAAGCATCTGTGTCTGAGATTATTGAAAAAACAATGAAATATAGAGTCATAACTATTGAAATTACTGAGGTAGAAGACGCTATGTTCTATGGAGGGAAAGTAGTCCAACTACCAAAGTATAAAAAAACGTATGATGCAACGCTTGCTGAAAAACTAGATAATGAGGTTCATGAGCTATTACTTGAATACTTAAAATAGAAAGAAGGGGCTGTCCGATAAGTCCCTAAAAAATCGGCCTTTCTAAAATGTGGGTTTGGTCACTTACATTTTTACTAGATAGGACGATTTTTTTATACTCAAAAAAATTATTGAACAGCCCCCTCTTATTTAATTACTGAATTAAAATTTATGAAGATCAATACGGAAACGAGCATCCATCACTCTTTGTTCATTAACGGTATCTTCATTTGTAGATATCTTTTCCTCAGATTTTCCATTAGGTAAGCCAGTAGCAACATGGTTATGTTCATTAATTAAATGCTGGTCGTTTGAAATGTAAATAAAGGAATTCGTTACATGGTCTTCATTTTTCATGAATAAAACAATCCTTTCATTTTGTTATCGTAACAATATTTTATATTGTTTATGTAGGAATTATCCATATAGAATTAAAAGTCGAAGAGCAAAGTAGTAAGCTCTTCAACTTCTACTAGCATGTCACATAGATAGTGCTTTCTGGGCGAGCGATACATCCCCTTGTAGGAGTTTATTTAAGTTATATGAAGGATAAAGTCCTTTCTCATACATATAAAGAAAAATTTGCTCATGAGCTTTTATCAATGTGTTAAGCTGCTTTGTTAATACGGTACGTAACTGTGGAGATGCTGTTTCCGTAATGGCAACTGAGTAGTTTCTGACACCTGATTTTAAAAATGCAAGTAAATCACCCGCATAAAAACTATTATCTAAACGATATTCACTTGATTGACCTGGCATGGGAGCATGAGGGTAAAACTGTAATAATTCTTTAATACTAAGTTCTATACTATTGATCGTTGATTCATAAATCTTTTTGAGTTTTGTATCAGTTATTTGATTTAGAGCCTCTTTCATTTTCATTAAACCTATTGAATTAAAGACCGTAATTTCATGTAGTTCTAAAGTTTCATGCCATGCTAGTGTTTTAATTTCCATTTTCGTCAGCCCTCTCTAATTTAGTCAATTATTAATATGCAACGGATAGCAATAGGGAAGCTTTACCTAATAAATATGGGCATTTAAATGTTGGTTTTCGTTCAAACTTTTATAGAGTGTAGAGCATGAATTATGTGGAAAGGTATGCTACATTACTTGTATGAATACTTTTTGGAGTTGAATAGGATGGTAGAAATTCGAAAGCCAATATCAATAAGTGATGCAGTAAGGCGAGTTATGAATTTTACAAGACAAGGAGAAGTGGTGGTAATCCCAATATCAAAAGCTTATGGTCATTTCCTAGCTGAAGATGTAGTTGCTACTCATAACGTACCACCGTTTGATCGTTCACCATATGATGGTTATGCTATTAGAGCAGAGGACAGTAGAGAGGCGAATATAAACAATCCAATTGTGTTTGAAGTGATTGATGTGATTGGTGCAGGCTATGTATCTAATAAAGAGGTAGGATCTAACCAAGCGGTTCGTATCATGACAGGTGCTCAATTGCCAAAGGGATGCAACGCTGTTGTTATGCTTGAATTAACAAAAGAATTCGAACAAGAACAAAAGAAATATTTTTCCATAAACCGTTCCTTTTTACCTGGAGATAATATTTCCTTAGAAGGTGAGGATACAAAAGTAGGAACGGTACTGGTTAAAAAGGGCACGAAAATAAATCCAGGCGTACAAGCACTTTTAGCTACATTCGGTTATTCAGAAGTTAAGGTTGCAAAAAAACCGATGATAGGTGTTTTTGCCACAGGTACGGAATTGTTAAATGTTAACGAACCTCTTCAGCCAGGAAAAATACGAAATAGTAATTCATATATGGTTTGTGCCCAGATTGAGAGAAGTGGTGCCGAAGCTGCGTACTATGGGATACTCCCAGATAATTTTGAGGTTAGTTATAATTCATTATTAGATGCCCTTGACCGAGTGGATATACTCATCACTACAGGGGGGGTATCAGTAGGTGACTATGATTATTTACCTGATATCTACAAAAAGCTAGGGGCAAATGTATTATTCAATAAAGTTGCGATGAGACCTGGAAGTGTAACAACAGTAGCTGAATGGAATGGCAAGTTATTATTTGGTTTGTCAGGTAATCCTTCTGCTTGTTATGTCGGTTTTGAATTGTTTGCACGACCTGCTGTACGTACTCTACTGTTTAGCCAAGAACCTCACTTAAATAAGGCGCAGGCAATCCTTCAAGCGGATTATCCAAAGCCAAACCCATTTACAAGACTTGTACGAAGTACGGTTACCATTCAAGATGGGCATCTTGTTGTGAAACCTAGTGGTTTTGATAAATCTAATGCAGTTTCATCTTTAGCGAATGCAAATGCATTAATGGTTTTACCCGGGGGAACACGAGGGTATGAGAAGGGGATGAAGGTAAATGTTTTATTGCTTGAAGATGACGTGGGGTGTGAATGGCCTTGGAGCTAAAAGAGCGAATTATCCAGGTGGTAGGTTACCAAAATAGTGGGAAAACAACGTTAATAAGTCAACTTACAAAAATGCTAACAGAAGAAGGCAAAACAGTGGGGGTTATTAAGCATCATGGTCATGGCGGGATCCCATATCTTGGAGATGATGATAAAGATAGTGAGAAGCATCGATCTGCGGGTGCTAAAGTAGTTGCAGTCGAAGGTAACGGAACAATACAATTGACTGCAACTGATACAAAATGGAACCTATCCTCTATCATCAATATATTTGAATCGTTTGAATTGGATTCTATCATTATAGAAGGTTATAAAAGCGAATCATATCCAAAGGTTGTAATGATTAATGATGCAGAGGATGTTGAACTCATGAAATCCCTCACTAATATCATTTGCGTGATTTCAACTTTTGCCTATCCAGGAGATGAACCCAATCCTTTTCCATATTATATAAGAGGCGATGATGAAGCCACATATTTACGATTAGTAACTGAAAAAATGAGGGGGATGAAATGACATTGAAATTATTTGAAGTGATTGACCAACCGATTCAAACACAAGAAATCATAGATAAGGTAGTTGGTAGAAATGTTGGTGCCATTACAACCTTTATTGGTACAGTACGGGAGATGACAAAAGGGAAGAAAACACTATTTTTAGAATATGAGGCATATGTGCCTATGGCTGAAAAAAAACTAGAACAAATTGGAGTAGAAATCAAAAAAAAATGGACGGAAGCAAGCGTAGCCATTACCCATCGTATTGGTCGACTTACAATCTCTGATATTGCAGTTGTAATTGCAGTTTCCACTCCACATCGGAAAGATGCATATGAGGCGAATGAGTATGCTATCGAGCGAATTAAAGAAATCGTTCCAATTTGGAAAAAAGAACATTGGGAAGATGGTGAAAAGTGGATAGGAAATCAATTGGAAACAAAATCTTACCCAAAAGGTTATCCTGAAAAGGAGGATATTGATGATTAAAGTATTATTTTTCGCCCATCTAAAAGACCAAGTAGGAGTAGGTAATATAGAGGTACAAGAAGATCAACTAACTGTTAAAAGCTTGCTAGAGAAAGTAGTGAAAGAATACTCGTTGTCTGATATAGATCATATTATGGTATCAATAAACGAAGAATATGCAGTAAAGGATGATATCATTAGATCAGGGGATGTTGTAGCACTCATACCGCCAGTTAGTGGGGGATAGAAAATTGTACATAATATAGGCATAACTTTAATTAAAGTTATGCCTATTGTTATTGTTTAGGATACTATTAAGCGCATCATTTGTGGATAGCTGAGTGATGTTCGTACGAATCCGGCTCCAGCGCCCAGCCCTAGAGGTCAAATAATCGGTAATGATAAATGAGAAAGGTCACCCCCTTTTCTTCATTAAAGAACATTCTCTCGCATTTTGTTATTCTAATATAGTAGTTGTTCAACTAATTCTTCAATTTTTCTGTTCCGTACTATTTGTTCTTCATCTGTCGATAAGTCATACTTCTTCAACAAATGAAATAATTCATTTAGTTGGTGCTGATTTATTTGGGTAGTAAGAAATAACTTGCATCTTTGGGCAAGAGTTTCTGGTAAAAAAGGTAATTGTTCAACCAGCTTGTTTTGTACATCTTCAAGAGAATGGTCAATGTTACATGGACTCAAAATTCTTGCCCTCCTCAGCCTCCGATATGAGACATTTCGATTTTATGTTTCTTTATCGTTACATCGCTCCGCTCTACAGAATATTGGTCAGTTCGATGAAACCATATAGTTTCAAGAAGTGATGAAAGTTGTTCATCTGTATCATTGGCTCTAATTGGTGTACGTAAATCATGACCATTTGATGCAAATAAACACGTATAAAGAGTCCCTTTTGCAGAGATTCTTGCACGATTACAGGTTGAACAAAATGCGTCTGAAACAGATGATATTACACCAATTTCCACTTCTGAATTTTTATATCTATATCTAGAAGCAACTTCACCCGTATAATTTGGATCAATTGGTTCTAGTGGCATGACTTCATGAATATCTTGAATGATTTGTTTCTTCGGATATACATCATCAAATCTCCACTTGTTTGTATTTCCTACATCCATAAATTCAATAAAGCGTAATATATGTCCTTTTTCCCGGAAGAACTTCGCCATAGGAATAATTTCATCCTCATTCATCCCGCGTTTTACTACCATGTTGATTTTTACTAGTAGCCCAGCTTCATGTGCTGCATCAATTCCATCTAAAACAGTTTGAACGGAAACCCCTTTACCATTAATTCTGCCAAAAACATCATCGTTTAATGAATCTAAACTAATAGACACTCTATGAAGACCAGCTTCTTTTAAAGTCTTTGCATACTTTGGAAGTAGTGACCCATTTGTGGTCATTGCAATGTCTTCAATCCCGTCAATTGAGCTTATCTTTGATAGTAAGTCTGGTAGATTGCTTCTCATAAGAGGTTCCCCGCCTGTTATACGAATCTTTTTGACGCCTAGAGATTGGACGAAAATCTTTGTTAAACGTTCAATTTCTTCAAATGAGAGTAACTCATCTTTTTTTAAAAATGGATAATCAGGACCGAATAACTCAGCAGGCATACAGTACGTGCAGCGAAAATTACACCGATCCGTGACAGAGATACGCAAATCACGAAGGGGGCGATTTAATTGGTCATATACATCTTTTTTTGATGTCATTTCTAAAAGCCTCCTTCCACTAATCCTTTATCCTTGAACAATTCGCTCAGGATGAGAATATACATTAAATGAGCTTCCTCGGATAAACCCAACTGCTGTTATATTTAAATCGTCGGCGAGCTTTATGGCTAAGTCTGTAGGTGCGGATTTTGATAAAACAATTCCTACACCAATTTTTGCTGCTTTTACAAGAACCTCAGATGAGATCCGTCCACTGAAAACGATAATCTTATCACGTACGGATATACGATTTAATAAACTATATCCATATAATTTATCGAGGGCATTATGTCTTCCGATATCTGTTCTACTTACGATAATCTCATCCGGTGTACATAATGCTGCGTTGTGGACACCGCCAGTTTCTTGAAAAACAAGACTTCCCTCTTGCATGAGTTTCATTAATTGTATGCATTGTGCTGGAGTAACAGTAGTTGTGGCTGTTGATGTTTTAGCTGTTCTCGCATCGTTGTGGAAATAAAACTGTCGACTCTTTCCGCAACATGACCCGATAAAACGTTTTGAATAATACTGCTGACTAGTCGTTACTTCTGTAAATAAGTCAATATATGCATAGCCTCGACCTTCATCAATGGACATGGATTTTATCTCATCTCGGAAGCGAATCACTCCTTCAGACGCTAAAAATCCAATGACCATTTCTTCGAAGTGAGTTGGGGTACAAACCATCGTTGCAAATTCTTTATTATTGATAAACACCGTTAAGGGGAATTCAGTAACGACCATATCATCCAATTCTTCGAGCTGTCCATTTTTATATTTTGTTATTTTATAGCTTTTACTCATGTTAGGTATCATCATAATCACCCATTATCTTAGATTACTAAAAATATAAACACATAATGATTTAATAGACAAGTAATAAACATTTACCTTTTTTAAAGATATACTATCATTCCTAATTGATAATCATTATAAAAAGTAATAAATTAATATTGCACATTGAAAAAGGACGTGTTAATATTTTTACAAAAGTTCAAAAACTTGTAACATTTTGATTCGTGATAGCGATCCTGTCTTCGGATTAAATTGTTGTAAATAATTGAAAGCGATTAACTGTTGGTCCGATAGTAGCGTTTCCTGCTTGAAACTAACCGTCAATCTAGCTTAAAGTGTATGTTCTTTACCATGCATTTTAAGTAAGGTTGACGGTTTTTATTATTTTACACGAAAACAATAGCTTTACGAACAAACAATATGAACAAATTGTACTGTTAGAAACACTAAGGGGGAAAATCTGTGAAAAAAACAAAAAATCGTTGGCTCATAGCTGCGTCGGCAGTTGGAATTCATATTTCCATCGGATCCGTATATGCATGGAGTAACTTTACAACTCCGCTAATGGAGGAGTTTAATTGGTCTGCGAGTCAAGTACAATTTACTTTTAGCTTAGCTATTTTATTTTTAGGATTATCTGCTGCATTCTTAGGTCACTTTGTTGAAAAACATGGACCTAAAAAAGCAGGTCTATTAGCAGCAGCTTTCTTTGGGGCAGGTATTATCGGATCTGGGTTAGCTGTAAAACTAGGTTCATTACCATTGCTATACATCACTTATGGTGTCCTTGGTGGGATTGGACTTGGTGTAGGGTATATTGCTCCAGTCTCTACACTAGTAAAGTGGTTCCCTGATCGGAGGGGACTTGCAACAGGTCTTGCTATAATGGGATTTGGATTCGCAGCTGCAATTAGTAGTCCAATTATGGATTCCTTAATTAAATCTGTTGGAACGGCAAACACCTTTTATATTCTTGGAGTATCATATTTAGCAGTTATGGTTTTATCATCCCTATATTTAGAAAAGCCTGAAGAGGGCTGGGTACCAGCTGGATTTAAAGAAAAGCTTCAATCAGGGAAATCAAAAATTAAGACAGACTTATCACAGTTAACAGCAAATGAGGCAGTTAAAACGTCAAGATTTTGGTACTTATGGATTATGTTATTCATAAATGTAACTTGTGGTATAGCAATTCTATCAGCTGCAAAACCATTAGCACAGGAGAGTATTGGTTTATCAACTGCCGAAGCCGCTGCGCTTGTAGGTATTTTAGGTTTATTTAATGGATTCGGACGAATTGGATGGGCTTCCATTTCTGACTACATTGGAAGACCTAACACTTATACAACGTTCTTTGCTTTACAAATTGTATTATTCTTTTTATTACCACACACATCTGCAGCCCTATTATTCCAAGTTATGTTAGCGGTTGTATATACATGTTATGGTGGAGGATTTGCTTCGATTCCTGCATACATTGGAGATCTATTTGGGACAAAACAACTCGGTGCGATCCATGGCTATATATTAACTGCTTGGGCAGCAGCAGGCTTGGCGGGACCTATGTTTGCTGCATGGGTGAAAGATACAACAGGTAGTTACGCAGGAAGCTTGTCATTCTTTGCAGGTCTCTTTGTAATTGCCTTAATTGTATCACTTTTAATACGACGTGATATTCATAAACTACGAAAACAAAACGAAGCAACAAACACTTCGAGTACATTAGCCGGATAAAAAACTTTATTCTTAATAATAGGTGTGGTACAATACCAATCATGCATAGCCTCTAATAGGTAGGAGGGTAACATGAACAAGTACGAAGCGGAATTTAGTAATCTCGTTCGCTCCTTTCGAAAGAAGCATATGGGAAAAGGACCGAGCAAAATAACGACCACTTTTTGCAAAAATTGGGCGATCTGTGAGATGGAAGGAAATCTCTCTCCTGTAGAGAAATTTATCGCTAGTGCGGATGAAGGAAAACAAGCACTACGAGCTGCAAGGACAGAAATGGTGAAAGAAATGTACCGAAAGAACCCTCCGAATGAAATGGAAGAGTTTCTGGGCTGTAAATTTTTGGAACTATTTGTAGATATAGATATAGACCGAGATTTTGGAATGTCCATATTTGTTTTCGATCAGAACATTCAAGAAAAATTCTCAAAATAAAATTAAGGTATGGCACTTGACAGCGAACCTGTTAAAGACTAACCACCGTATAACTTCCTAACAGTTGTTGGAGAGGGAAATCGGTGGTTTTTTATTTTTTTGGCTTGTAATTTATTCCTATTATACAATGGATCATGAGTTTTCTTTAATGTCTAAACATCATCATATTTATAAATTATAACAAGAAAAAAGGATATCTTCCGAAAATATAGTATATAGTGAATAGTGAAAACGCTTTCTTCATTATTTTCATAAGAAAAATTAGACTATCGTTAAATCAACGGATTTATCGTTAGTCTAGTTTTTCTAACTATTTGAATAAATTAAAGTAAATAAACTTGTTTAATAGATTAGGAGTGAATCAAATGGGACAAACAAAACACCAGGGACCTATTAAAGCAACGAAAGCACTTCAGCCAAAACACTGGGTTAGTCCGATTCCGTTTGGGTTAGGGAAGGTAAAGCCACAACATTTTCGAGACACCATGAAAATTGCCTGGGATAATAAGGATAATTTAGGATATGCCACAAGAATTATCACACAAGGCGTATGTGATGGATGTGCATTGGGGGTTTCGGGACTGTATGACCAAACTCTGAAGGGACCTCATATGTGTACAACAAGATTAAATGTCCTTCGATTAAATACGATGCCTGCAATAAAGGAAGAAGTCATTCATGCAGATATTGATGAATTACGTAAATACGATAGTACAGAGCTAAGAAAATTGGGACGAATTCCGTACCCACTAATAAGACGTAAGGGAGAAAGAAAATTTTCTCGAATTTCATGGGATGAAGCCATGGATATGATTGCAAATAAGATGAAGAAGCTAGATCCAAAGCAATATGCATTTTATTTAACTTCTAGAGGGATCACAAACGAATCGTATTATGTAGCTGGAAAAGTTGCTCGTTTCTTAGGGACTAACAACATTGATAACGCATCTCGTATTTGTCACTCGCCAAGTAAAACTGCTCTTAAGCGTTCAATTGGTGTTGGTGCATCAACCGCGAACTACCAGGACTGGTTCGGAACTGATGTACTTCTATTCTGGGGAAGTGTAGCATCTAACGCTTCACCTGTATCAACAAAATATATGTTAGAAGCAAAGAAACGGGGAACAAAAATCATTGTAGTAAATCCATACAGTGAGCCTGCGATGGATAAATACTGGATTCCTTCAAATATGGAGTCAGCATTGTTTGGAACGAAGATTGCTGATGACTTTTACCAAGTAAATATTGGTGGAGATATAGCATTTATGCACGGAATCATGAAACACTGGTTTGAAATGGAAGAGAAGCAGCATGGTTCTGCTATAAACCATAAATTTGTTCAAGAACATGTGAATGGATATGATGAATTAAAAAATACGGTTCAAAAACAAAGCTGGGATAATATCATGAAGTCGTCTGGAATAACACATGAACGAATTGTGGAATTAGCAGAATTATTAGCTAAAAGTAAAAATGCCGTATTTGCATGGGCACTAGGCTTAACGATGCATTCCTTTGCTACTGATAATATATCTCAAGTTGCCAACCTAGCACTATTACGTGGTTATATAGGTCGTAAAAATAATGGTTTGATGCCATTCCGTGGTCATTCATCTGTACAGGGTGCTGGTGAAATGGGAGCGGACCCATTTGTATTACCTGGTGGTGGTTTTGATGCTGGGAATATTAATCGTATCGAGAAACTTTGGGGTTTTGAGATTGGAAAGTGGCAAGGAGATATTGTTGGTGTGACACTTGAGAATATAGTACTACCACAAGATCATGAACGTAAAATCAAACTCTATTATCTATCAGGAGGAAATTTCTTAGAAACAATGCCTGATCCACATTTTGTTGAAAAAGCACTATCTGAACTTGACATAAGAGTTCATCAAGACATCATTTTAAATACATCCACTCTTGTGGATGCAAAAGAAGCTGTCATTGTCCTTCCTGCTAAAACTAGATATGAACAAGAAGACGGAGGGACTTCTACATCTACAGAACGAATGGTATATTTTTCACCTGAAATTGAAGGGAATAAAAATGAAATCAAAGAAGCACGTGCAGAGTGGAAAATTTATATTGATCTGGCTAAACGAGTAAAACCAGACACGGCTCATTTAGTGGATTTTAAAACGGGTCAAGACATTCGCAATGAAATAGCTATTGCAAATCCCGATTATGATGGAATTCAAGACTTAAAGAAACAAGGTGACGTATTCCAATGGGGGGGAGCATGGTTGTGTGAAGGAGGCGTATGTCCTACACCTGATGGAAGAGGAAATTTAATATCAGTTGAGATCCCAGACCTTGGAAAAAAGGAAGGGCAGTTTGTTGTTACATCACGTCGTGGAAAACAATTTAACTCTATGGTTTACAAAGAGACTGACCCATTTAATGGAGCAGACCGCTACGATGTTCTTATGAATAAAGAGGATGCAAAGAAGTTGAGCATTTCTGAGGGAGAAGCGATTGTAGTTTACAATGGTTTTGGTGTATTCCAAGGAAAGGCTAAATTTGTAGATATTGCAAAAGGAAACTTAGAAGTGCATTTTCCAGAAGGAAACTTCTTGTTACCAAGAGGACGTTATGAAAAATACGCTGGTATACCAGATTATAATATAACAGTTACTGTTGAAAAAGCAGAGCGTTTTAATGCAAGAAAGGATTCCCAGTATTTAGAAAAACGAATTGACGATTTAGAAGTTGATGCACCAGCATAATAGAAAGGCAGGCTTAGCTCCTGCCTATTTTTATTGTTTAGGAAACAAAAAAATGATAGCGGAGTGATGTGCGTAGTAATCCAGCAACAGCGCCCAGCCCGCCAGCGGCTAACTGGGGCGCGCTGATCCTTTTGTTCTTCAATAGAATAATCTTGGAACAGATTACTAATAATCCCTTCTATTTACTAGTGAATGAGAAGTGGAAAACCTTTATAATCCTAGATGTAAGCTATTATTAGCTAACACTCCCTTATTAAATATTCGTAACTTTTACCATCCTGTTTTACTAGTGACTATTATAGAAACTGAACAAAATATAGATACGGAATGCCAATTATTATCTGCTTTGAAGTTTCGCTCCTTTTAAAAGAGATTACGGAAGATCAGATTGCGGTGATCCACCTGAGGTAAGTTCAGGGTTTCTATATCGGTTACGGTAAAATGGGACTTACATAGTAGTATAAAAAAACGAACCTACATTCATTTAGTAGGTTCGTTTTTCTTAATTATTTGGAAAGTATAAAAGTTTTCAGCAAGAGAATCGGCTAGTGACTTGGAATCCAGCTCCAGCACCCAGCCACTCGAGGTCAAATAACTCTAAATGAGAAAAAGGGGAAAAGCACCATTTTTATCATTTAGGAACATTTGCTCTGCCATAGGCTAAAAGGGCGCCCTGAGCCTATTGTTCTGCTATCGAATTACATAATTAAGGTTAATTTCTTAATTAGAGGGAATACTATTTTATGATTAAACCTTTGTCATACGATGAAAAAAGGAGGCATATCAGCACATGGAGGAAAAGGATAAAACACATAATATTTCAGGATCCTTTCAGGTGATAGAAGAATCACGTCGTGAACAACTAGATGCGATTAAGGATAAATACGGTTTGGATGAAGAATCCCTCTATTATGCTCGGCAGTTTATGGAAGATTAATGGTATGTGCTTCTATCCTAGAAAATATACTTGTAGAAATACTATTTCTTTCGTGGCAAAACCCACCTGCACTTGTTCATCTTCATCTCCTTTAAATGAATAGGTATTAGATATATTGCGAGGGAATGTTCAAATGAACAAAAAGGTTATAAAAGCATTAGAAGAACATTTATTAGGTATAACGATAGCATTTCTAATTGCATTACTAATTTTTACATTAGCCTTTGATTATGAATTCGCCAAAGGAGTAATTCCTTCATTTTTTAACAAGTAAGGTATTAATATAATAGAACCAACATAAATAAACTCGTGCCGTTCTGTACGGGTTTTTCTATTACACTAATACTGATAATGAGGGTATAAAGAGGACAAACGTACTAAAAAATAGTCGGGGAATAATAGTATAAATGCGAGGTGATAAGGATGAATAAGGAAAACACGACGAATCAAATGGACCATAATTTAGAGAAATATTTTGGAATTGAAAAAGACAAGAGTTTACAAGCTGTTAAATATGCAACTACCGATAATACTTATTTTAATGAGCATGCAGAAATGAATGATGTTAATAATGAGTAGTTCTTTTATATGTTTTTTATACGATTATCTTTTTCTATATAGAATATGTAGTGTAAAATAGAATGTGGATTAACATACATAATGAATAAATCCATTATTACATAATGTAAGGAGTAGGGTTATGGAAAAAGTTCTTGTTTTCGGACATAAAAATCCAGATACAGATTCAATTTGTTCTGCTATTGCTTATTCGGAATTAAAAACTAAGCTAGGATTACATGCTGAGCCTGTCCGTCTTGGAAATATTAATGGAGAAACACAGTATGCGTTAGATTATTTTAACGTCAATGCACCTCGATTAATTGAGACAGCAGCAAATGAGGTAAATGGAGTCATCTTAGTTGACCATAATGAACGTCAGCAAAGTGTAAGTGATATCGACAGCGTTCGAGTTTTGGAAGTAATTGATCACCATCGTATCGCTAATTTTGAAACAAGTGATCCTTTGTATTATCGTGCAGAGCCTGTAGGATGTACAGCTACAATCCTAAACAAACTCTATAAGGAAAATGGGGTTGAGATTAATAAGGATATTGCAGGATTAATGCTATCAGCTATTATTTCAGATTCATTACTATTTAAATCTCCAACATGTACACAGCAAGATGTAGCTGCTGCCCGTGAATTAGCTGAAATAGCTGAGGTGGATGTAGATAGCTATGGACTCGCTATGTTAAAGGCTGGGGCTGATTTAAGCCAAACATCGATTGAAGAATTGATTACACTTGATGCGAAAGAATTCCAAATGGGAAATTATAAGGTGGAAATAGCACAAGTAAATGCTGTGGATACAAATGATGTAATGGGACGTCAAAAAGAGCTAGAGGAAGCAATAACAAACGTTATAAATGAAAAAGATCTAAACTTATTCTTATTTGTCGTAACGGATATTTTAAATAGCAATTCGATCGCTTTAGCACTAGGTAATAATACGGAAGCGGTGGAAAAGGCGTATAATGTAACACTTGAACACAACAAGGCATTATTAACAGGAGTTGTATCACGCAAAAAACAAATCGTTCCAATATTGACAGATACTTTAAATAAGATGTAATACATGGTTTAAGAGGTAAAGTCGTTTGGTTGATATGGTATAAACTAGCACGGAAAGTTGTAAATGACTGGTATTGATTTAGATGGTGACTAGAAAAGATACCGGCTTTAAAGAAAATGAACATCCGGTGTAAACTAAAATCAGAAATACAAACGACAAATGTTTCTGGATCAGATTCAATGATGGATAACTATCAGCAATCAGTTCCACTCTGTTAAATTTAAAGGTACACGGTAACGAATTAGAAAAAATAATAGGGATAAATCATGCAATATAAAGTAATCAATGGGGAGATCCATTGGTTCTCTTTCTTACCAAATAGAATTATATGTTCTTTTTATTAGTTAACATTGATTGTAAATGCTTGTTTTAGATGAAAATGTTTACAAGTAATTTTATTTTACGATAAAAATTTTATAGGTTTAATTTAACATATCACTGGACATAATAAGCAAGCAAAGATATTTGCGACTTTTGAACATTGCTAGGAGGAAGTATTAAATGGAACGTGGTAAAGTTAAATGGTTTAACAGTGAAAAAGGATTTGGTTTTATTGAGCGTGAAGGTGGAGAAGATGTGTTCGTTCACTTTTCTGCAATTCAGGGAGAAGGTTTTAAATCGCTAGATGAAGGTCAAGAAGTGACTTTTGATATTGAAAATGGTCAGCGTGGACCTCAAGCGACAAACGTTCAAAAAGTGTAATGAAACGAACAATATAAACAGACCCTTCTACGGGTCTGTTTTTGGTTTTATTAGTCTACTCAAATAAAGTAAGTTCCTTTTTAGATCAATAAAACAACTATTTCCTATTTATAACCATGCAGCCCCTACAATAATTAATAAAATGAACAACACAACGATTAAAACAAATGAATTACCCCAGCCATAACCACCAACTGGTGCACCATAACCATATCCACAGCCGTACATATATGTCACCTCCTGTACGTTTTCCTACATTATATGTAAGTTTGTTTAGAGTGAGAGGGCATTCGCCTAATTGTGAGAGGCCCAAATGTTTTTTGCCTAAAACCCAAACGTTTCTGATGTTGTTTACATACTCTGTATTGAAACAGACAGGAGGTGAAGAAGATGAGTGGAGCAGGATATGCAGGTGCAGGCTTTGCGTTAATTGTTGTTCTATTTATCCTATTAATCATTGTTGGTGCTGGTGGCTATATTGGCGGTGCCGGTACTGGTGGATATGGATATGGTGGTTACGGATACTAA
This sequence comes from Bacillus salitolerans, assembly GCF_042680805.1. NCBI lineage: Bacteria > Bacillati > Bacillota > Bacilli > Caryophanales > Bacillaceae > Bacillus > Bacillus salitolerans. Next base: position 57,530 of record NZ_JBHUEM010000015.1, read on the forward strand.
AACAGGAAAATGATAAAAATCCCCTGGCACAAAAGTGCCAGGGGATTTTTTTAGTGACTGCGCTGTCCTAGATATTCATTGAGTAAATCTGCAATATAGGAGGCTTCATCTTCTTTAAAATAAAAGATCATTTCATCTTCTATGTCTTGGTCGTCATGCTTCATAATTGTATGTCTATATAATACACCATCACCAGTTTCAATATCTTTACCTAGCTTTAAATGAATACTGTATTGATCGCGATCTTCATCTTCAATATGAATGTGCTTATCATTTGAGATCCATTCTACTTGTTCTTTTAGTTCCTCCAAGTCATCTTCATCAGAATGAACAAGTTCCTCGTATTCAATCTCTTGGTCATCGCCATATAATAATGTTTCTTCACTCAATCCCTCATCTAAATCATCCATATCCTGTTCAAATAAATCTTCTTCATCAATATCTCCAACGTATTCATGGAAAGATGCATGAACAAACCCTAATAATTCGTCAACATCACCAAATATCACCTTTGATTGAATGTTAGCTTCTTCGTGAAAATAAAAAGAATAAAACTCTTGGTTATTTGGGTCAAAATTAACGATACAGAACTCTTCTACATCGTCTAATGTTTGAATAGAAAACACAAATTCTGGATGAAAGGTTGTCGTATTTGTGTCAAACATAATTTCAAAATCATCAAAAGTTTCACAAAGGTCTGGGAGACCTAATCTTGTCGCATTTTCCATACGATGAAACCATTCTAAACTCATGCAAATCCCTCCTTCTAACAGACTTAATTATATTGTTACCAATTAAGTTCCATAACATAATTAAATGTGTAAAAAAAGGTTATTTACTTTCCCCAAAGCCTACTAAATCTACAACATACAAAAATCATAACATTTCCTATAAAGGCAAGCATAAAAACGTGTGATGGATTTATTAGCTCTGAAATCCAGCCAGCAGAGAAAATGGCAAATGGCATACTTAATTTAAATACAGATCCAGTAATTCCACTAATTCTTCCGATTAGGTGATGTGGAGTGGATTCTTGACGGTAAGTCCAAATACTAACACTGCAAATCGTACTTAATAATCCATTAAAGAAAAGGCCGATAGCTAAAATAAAGGAAGATGAAGCCATAAATAAAATGAAGTAGCTGAAGCCGATCAGTAAAGTTGTTATTGTAACGATTGCACCAGTCCCAAAATAATTACGTACTTTTCCAATAAAGAAACTACCGATTAATCCCCCAAGTCCAGCTGATGACAAAACCAATCCTAACTCTGCATTAGAGAGGTCTAATACATCTTTGGCAAAGAAGATAACAGTCGTATCTACCATTCCTGCTGTAGAATTAATAAAAATAACAGCAAGGGTTATGAGCCAAAGAGCTTTATTTCGATATAGCTCAATCCAACCTTCCTTTAACTCTCTCCAAAATCCTTCTTTTTTTTGAACCGATTGTTCTGCTTCTGTTTTTAGTAATAATAAAATGAAAAAGGAGATTGAAAAAGCAATTACTGTTATGAGTAGTCCTGTATATAGGCTAGACAACATAAGGATTAGCCCGGTTAGAGCGGGTCCCATAATCCCAATAAAAGTATGAACGAAGTTAAAGGATGCATTTGCAGATGTTAGCATACTTGTTGGTAAAGCTTGCTTAACAATACTCATCCTAGCATTAATGAATGCATAGTTAAACGTCATAAGCAAAAATCCGCATATATAGAACAATATAGGTGATGGTTTTCCATATTGAACTGAAAGGTACAAAATAATTAATAGGATAATCTGTAAGAAAATACTCCATAATGTCCACCGTTTTTTATCAGCGCGATCTACAAAAACACCAATAAACATAGCGAGAAACAGATTGGGAAGAAATTCTATTCCCCTCATCGTAGACATAGTTACAGCCGAATGAGTAAACTGATAAAGAATAAGGGGTAAGGCTAGTTCATAAATTTTACTTCCAAACGTCATAATAGATCCAGATAGTAATAATATGATAAAATTTACATTCTTCCAAATAGATGGTCTAGATCGCAAGGATATAGATGATGGTTGTTTTTTTTCAATCCATAACATTTCAATCACTCTCCTCTTTACTAGTACGATGAGGAAAATTATACTTTTAGAAAAGAGGAAGAAAAAGCGAAAGGTTTAAATGGTACATTTCGCCTTTTATGGGGAGTACATATGAATTCAGATTATTATTATATAAAAATTAGGAAGCACTTTAGTTCATATAGAATTGGTGAAAGCTTTACTGTAAGAATGGATGATCTTTTAGAAGTGATGGAGTGCACTCGAAGAAATGTACAATTACAATTTAATAAAATGAAGGAGAAAGGGTTAATTGAATGGAGTCCCGGGAAAGGCAGAGGAAATCCTTCTTCTCTTACTTTTTTACAGCCTGTTCAAGATCTGGTTATTGATAGAGCTAAACAGTTTGTTCTAAAGGGACATATTGACGAAGCTTGGAAGCTTATTGATACCCATGATATTGGTGCTGTAAAATTTGAGTTCTCAGAATGGCTATATCGCCACATTGGCTTTCAACAAGTTGATAACGATATGGATACATTAAGATTACCATTTTATCGACCTGTATTAGAATTAGATCCAACTTTTGTTCACCGAAGAACAGAAGCCCATCTAGTCAATCAAGTCTTTAATACACTTGTCACTTATGATGAGCGAACGGAGGAAATAACCTCGCAGCTGAGCTATTTTTGGGAGTGTAATCATACTAAAACAAAATGGCGTTTTTATATTCGAAAGGGTGTAAAGTTTCACCATGGGAAAGTATTAACTACTGAGGATGTTGAATTCACCTTTAATAGAATAATAAATGAGTCACATTTTGATGAAATAAGACGAACAATAAAAAATATCGAAAAAATAAGTACAACCATTATTGAATTTACTTTAAACGAGCCTAATGTATTATTTTTACATTATTTATGCAATGTTCGTTGTTCGATTATCCCAAAAGACTATATGGATTTAAATACATCACATCCTTTCACAGTTCAACCTGTTGGTTCTGGTCCATTCAAAATGGTCGAAAACAATGATTCAATATTAGTATTGGAAGCGCATGATCATTATTTTGAAGGAAGACCTCACTTAGATAGAATAGAGATGTGGGTTTGGCCAAATTATCAGGAACAAAAAGTACTAAGGAGGCTTGAACAGGATGATATATATTATGGTGAATTACCTGTGAGTAGAGAAACATACACGCAAGTTGAAAATATAGAACAAGGATGTACGTATCTAACCTTTAATCTTAGAATAAAAGGTCCACTACAAGACCCATTGTTACGAAAGGCAATTGATTTATGTATAAGTAGAGAGGATATGATTCAAGACAACCACATCAACGGAATAATAGCACATTGTTTTTTTCCTTCTATTAGTTTAAATGTTATTCAAAGCCAATCTGATGAATATAATGTAGCGGCGATCCTTGCTGAATCATCATCCTACAATGGTGAGGAGCTAACATTATATACATACGAAATGCCATCAAATGAAAGAAATGCATATTGGTTAAAAGAACGATTATTCCAAATCGGTGTTAAAGTAAAAGTTGTTATCCTCCCAATAAATCAGCTCTCAGATCCACATGTAATTATGAAAGCGGATATGATAGCTGCAGGGGAAGTACTTGGTGCAATAGCTGATGTTTCACTAATTGAAATGTTTACTGATAGAAATGGGTTTATTTATAATCATTTACATGACGATTATAGAAAATACGTAGACCATTTTGTTTCACTTTGTAAAAAAGATGAGAGAATTGAAAATAGATTGGAATATTTGTATCAACTACAAGTAATTCTTCAAGAAAATCGAAGCTATTTATGTCTATATCATGTGAAGCAAACGCTAAAACATAGTAACTCGTTAAGCGGAATTATGCTTAATGCTTGGGGTAAAGTCGATTATAAAAACATTTGGATAAGAAATTTCCAAGAAAAAGGAGCTTTCTAACAATTAGAGAGTTCCTTTTTTTGTCATAATTGATTTTGTAATATGGATTACTTTCGTGATATTCTTAAATTAAGTACACTTAATAGTTAAGTTAACTACAATATTTGCGGGGAAGAGGTCGAGTAAATTGGATTTAATGAAACTACTGTTAGAAACTCACGAGATTTCCGAGCAAATCCAAATGGTTTTTGTTAAACAATATCAAAACGTTCTACAAAATTATGAACTAACATCAAAGCACACTATCATCCTTCAACTTGCACACAAAAAAGAAAATCCCACTATGAATGAAATTGCAGAAATTCTTGGTGTTACACCTAGTGCAGCCAGTCAGTTTGTGAAAAAATTAGAACAAAAAAGATATGTAAAGAGAGAAGTAAATAAAAATAATAGACGTGAAACGTTTGTTCTGCTAGACAATAAAGGAAGAGCTTTTTTTGAAGAATTAAGTAGAATTGATCAATCCGTCATAGAGAAATATTTATTAAAACTACCAGAGCAAGATATTATCCAATATCATGCGATTTTAAAGAAACTGTACGACATCGTGGTTTCCACTTCGAATACTTAAACGAGTGTAAGAAAATGGATTGACTTATTCTTCCTATTAGTAGCAACATATGAACCTTCTAAGGAGAGGTGTATATGAATATCCCGATCGAAATCATTTATTTACTTGAACTTGTTATAGTCAGTATTGGATTATATAGAATTATTACATTTGTTAAAAAATATAAAGCTCTGCCTTCTAACATGAAAGTAGATGATAAATTGAGAGAAGTTGTACATCGACAGTTTAAGAATAAGATAATCGCAACTATTATTGCACGGGAGATACTTGTAATCTATTACCTTTTCACTAAAGCAGATAAACAATCTAATAATAGAAATGTTGAAGAATTCACAATATATAAGGATACAGGCTACACAGGATTATTGATTGCCCTTGTATCTGCATTAGTTCTAGAAGGGGTAGGTCTCTCTTTTTTGCTCCATCACTGGAATGCAATAGTTGCATGGATTCATATTCTCCTTAGTCTGTACGGAATTGCCTTTCTTATAGGTGATTATAAGGCGATAAAAAGAAATCCATTTCTATTGAATGAATCCCAATTAATTATGCAACTTGGATTGAGATATAATATGATGTGACCGTCAAGTAGAATGACACAATTTCTGCTCATTAATTTGAAACACTTTGCTGCTCAAATATCGTTGATCTATGTTTCATTCTCCAACTATCTTCATTTA